>CACYDF010000170.1 GCA_902773085.1 uncultured Erysipelotrichaceae bacterium | reverse complement strand
TGCTGATATGGACTTTTTAACTTGTGAAGAAATCAAAAAAGATTTACTAGAAAGAATCAAGCTAGGTGTCTTTGGCTACACTGATGTTGATTCTTCTTTTTATGAAAGTTATTCTTCATTTTTTAAAGGCGAATTTAATTTAAAAATTAAGAAAGAATCTCTTGTTTTTTCTCTAGGTGTTGTACCAACTATTTCTTCAACAGTTAGAGGATTAACAAGTGTTGGAGATAATGTAATTGTTACTCCACCTGTATACAATATTTTTTATAATTCAATTATTAATAATAAAAGGGTTCCACTTGAAGTAGAACTAGTAAATAATAATGGTATTTATTCAATTGATTTTGATAAACTTGAAAAAGCATTTAGCGATAAAAAAAGTAAATTATTTATTTTATGTAATCCTCATAACCCAGTTGGAAAAATCTATTCAAAAGATGAATTAAATAAAATTGGAATTCTTGCAAAAAAATATAATGTTGTAGTTCTTTCTGATGAGATTCATGGACTAATTACTAGACCTGGAACAAAGTATCTTCCTTTTATTAATGCTAACTCATTTAATAAAGATATTTCTCTTACTTGTCTATCTCCAACAAAGGCATTTAATCTTGCTGGGATTCACACTTCTGCAATACTAATTGATAACAAAGAAATAAGAGATAAAGTAGTAAGACAAATTAATACAGATGAAGTAGCAGAGCCAAATGTTCTTTCTATTATTGCAAGTACTTCCTCTTTTACTAAAGGAAAAGAATATTTATCTAAACTTAATAGTCAATTATTTGAAAATAAAAAAATAGCATGTGAAATAATTAATTCTATTAAAGGATTAAAAGTTGTTGACTCTGATGCTACATATCTACTCTGGGTTGATGTTTCAAGTATTTGTAAAGATGAAAAAGAACTTGTTGAATATCTAGAAAAAAATAATCATATTCTAGTTCAAGCTGGTTCTATTTATGGAAAGGGTGGAAAATCATTTATTAGAATAAATGTTGCAACACCAAAAGATGTTCTTCTTGAAGGACTATCAAGACTTAAAAAAGGAGTTGAAAGGTTTATATTAAGCACTAAGTAATTAAAATTACTTAAAAAGTATTGAAACCGATTACATTTTTTAATATAATTATTTCGTAGGGAAAAATGAAAGAAATCTTAATTAAAATTAGTAATCTCAAAGGTCTTACATCGCGATCAGAAGCTGAACTTGTTGAAGAAGCCAATCATCACCAATGCGATATTACTATGGTAATTCCTAATGGTGAAAGATGTGATTTAAAATCAATTATGAATGTTTTTGCTTTATCTCCAGTTAATCAAGGAGATGAAATAAAAATTATTTGTGACGGAGTTGATGAAGATAGTGCGATAGCAGGATTTAATAAACTGTCACAAATATTTCAATTTTAAAAAAATAAGTGAAGGGCAACCTTCACTTTTTTATTTGTTCAAATAAATCAACTATTTCTTTATATTTTTCTTGTTTAAATGGATATAGTCCTTTATATCCAGAATAGATATGAGAATTATCTTCAATAAAAAGTAAAAACTTTAAAGAGAAGTCTTTTTTATTATCTTCATAATAATATGCTTTATATTCATCAGAGACATCATCAAGTTTTAAACTCTTTAATGAAGAAATTAAATCATTAACATCTTGAGTAGGAATTTCACTTTCATTTTTATTAAATTTTAACATCCATTTATTTTCATTTTTCTCTAGAGAATATTCATTTACATGTTCAATTGAATTTTGAGATCTCTTCCAAAAAGTGATTTTATAAATATTCGAATAATTAACTTTTTTCATTTTCACCACCTATTAATTGAAACATAAATTTAGATAATAAATCAAGATAATAATTTATTTTACTTGTTTTTTTAATGATTTTTTCATCACTTTCTATCTCGATAATAAAGAAATCGGAATTATTATCAATATTTGTATTTTCAATATCAAAAATAAAAAATTGATTAAGAAGAACTAAAATGAAGTTATCAAATAAAGAAGTAAAATCAATGATGTCAAAATCATTATGAACACTTAAAATATATGAATCCATTTTAAGATTAATCTTATTATCAACCTTATTTAAAACAAATTTATATTCTTTAGAATCAAGTTTATAATGAATCTTCATCATCTTAAAGCTTGATAATATCTTTTCTTGTTTATCAGTAGTAAAGACTCCAAAATCTTTTTTACAATCTAAACACTGATATCCAAACTCTTTTGTTTTAATATCAGAAAAAGAAGTTGTGTTTTCACTTTTACAAAATGGGCAAATTACACTCATTGATATTCTCCACTATTTAATTTTACATCTTCAAGAAGTCTATTATATTCTTCTTTAGTTAACTTTCGATATTTCCCTTCTTCAACATCAAGTTGAAGAAAATCATATTCAATTCTTTTAAGAGAAATAACATCATAATGATATTTTCCAAATAATCTTTTTATCTCATGATACTTTCCTTCAAAGATAGTGATTTCACAATTATATGGATCAATTATCTTTAATAAAGCAGTAGTAACTTTTTCTCCTCTTCCAATATCAATATTACCAACTTTGAATATTTCAACTAATTCTTCTTTTAAAAGATGATTAACTCTAACTAAGTACTTTTTAGGAATATGATACTTAGGTAGATTTAATCTTGCATTTAGTATTCCATTATCAGTTAGTAATAAAAGTCCACTAGTATCAACATCAAGTCTTCCTACTATTCTTAAAGTTTTATGATACATTTTTGGAATTAGTTTCATTACTGAAATATATCCTTCATCTTTTGTTGAACAAATATATCCACTTGGTTTATTTAATAGAATCGTTAAATATGGATCATTTTCAATTACCTTATCATCAACTTCAATAATATCACTACTAGTAATATTCATATCGTTTTTAGTAGTAACTACCCCATTAACTTTTACTCGCATCTTATTTATGATTTGCTTACAAGTTTTTCTTGTGCCGATACTTTTATTTGCTAAAAACCTATCTAATCTCATTTATAAACAAATACATTATACAAGAACTTATTTTTATTCCCCAATAAATATTCCTTATATATAAAATTAAATATATAAATATATTTACTAAATGTGCTAAAATATTTCTAGAAAATTGAAGATGTCAAAATCATTAAATAAAATCAAAGTTTTTTTATCGTTTGGAATCCTTGTTACTTTGTCATGTGATTTTCGTAATAAGAATGCTGTTGTTGAAACAATCGAAGATAATACTTGTGTTATAACTTGGCAAAATACTGATGGTACAATCCTTGATCAAGAGATTTACAAGAAAGGTGAATTACCTGAATATAAAAAGAAAGAGCCAATCAATAATGATAAATCAAATAACGCTTATCAGTTTATTGGATGGGAACCAGAAATAAGAGAAGTTGATGAAAATATGACATATACTGCTGTATATGAAACTATTAAAGCTGCTTTTACTTATAGACTTAGTAATGATGGAAACTCATATCAGTTAATCAAATATACTCCAGAAGTAAAACAATCAACGGTAACTATTCCAGATACATACCAAGGAAAACCAGTTACAGTAATAGATAATTATGCCTTAAGGGGTTGTAGTTGGGTAACAACTATTAATATTCCTCCATCAATTACAACAATCAATGATTATGCTTTTCAAAATACTGGTATTAGTAGTATTACTCTATCTAACAATGTAAAGAATCTTGGATCAAGTGTATTTAGAGATTGTAAAAATCTACAAAGTGTTTCTCTTCCATCAGGAATAAGTAAAATACCTGATAGATTTTTTTATAACTGCGATAATTTAACTACTTTTTCAACTCCCAGTAGTGTAACTAGTATTGGAGACAAAGCTTTTTATAACTGTGATAATTTAAAAACTGTAACACTTTCAGATAATATTACTTCAATAAATAACAAGGCTTTTAATCAATGTGAAAAACTTTCAACTGTCAATATTTCTGCTTCTTCAAAACTTAGAGAACTTGATGAATATGCTTTTAGTGAAACAGCCATTGAAAGTTTAACTTTACCTTCAACTTTACAAACAATATCATCATATTGCTTTTCCCAGTGTGATAAACTTGAATCACTAACTATTTCTTCTCAAAATACTAACGATGTCCAAATAAAAAATTCTGCATTTGAAGGATGCAGAAAACTAAGAAGTTTATCTTTACCAAGAAATATATCTAATTATGAAAAGGCTGCCTTTAAAGATTGTGAATCTCTTACTAGTTTTACTCTTGGTCAAAACACAACGGAAATATCTGAATCTTTATTTCAAAACTGTTCATCTCTAACTACTTTAAATTTAACTAATTCTGATATCCTTGTTAAAATTGGTAAAAAAGCATTATCTAATACTGCTATTTCCTCTTTTGATATACCTGAAACAGTTTCTTCAATTGGTGATGAGGCTTTTTCAAAATGTTCAAATTTGAAAAGGGTTATCTTCCCAGGTGGAAACTTCTACTTAGGAAATAATGTCTTTTCTAATTGTTCAAGTTTATCTTCTTTCTGCGTTTTAAATCAAGAAAATTTAACTAGATCTTCAGTAAGTGGAGACAATAGTTATGGAATAAGCAACTCGACTATTACTAATATTTCTATTCCTAACTCTACTTATTCGATTTCAGAAGATGCCTTTTCTGCTTATACAAATCTAAATTACAATGAATATGCAGCTAGCTCAGATACAGGATATAAAGGTTATTACCTAGGAAATATTTCAAACCCATATCTAGCCTTAATCAAAGTTGAAATCTTAACTGCAAATTCAACTGTTAAAATTCATCCTAGTTGCAAAGTCGTTGCAAATAAGGCTTTTACTAATTGCAATAAAACATTTAATGTTCATATTGATTTAAATCTTGCTAATCTAGGAGAGGCTACTTTTTATAATTCAAAATTAAAAAATATAACTTTTGCTTCTAATATTTCTATGCCTGTTTTTAAAAGTCGTCTTTTTGATAATTGTACTTATTTAGAAAGTATCTCTCTTCCAAGAGACTTAAATACAATCGAAGGAACTCCTTTTAATGGTTGCACTAATTTAGAAACAATTCTTACTCCTCAAAATTATTCTTCTCAAACATACAGAGTTATTGATAATAGTTTATTAGTTAGTGGAAATAAGATTATTTGTGGAGTTAAAGATTATGACTTTGCTGGACTTCTTGATGCTTCTCCTTCTGCTCTTGATGGAATAGATACTATTGGTGCACAAGCCTTTTGTAAAAAATATAATGAAACTCAACTATGTATTCCTGGATGTATTAAAGAAATTGAAAGTTATGCATTTGATGGTGCAAATAATCTTAATTCAACTATCATTGGATATGATAGTCCTACTCAACTTACAACCATATCTTCTAATGCTTTTGGATCACTACCTGAATCCACTAATAGAGTTGTTAGATATAACGGGCCATTAACTAAATGGATGCAACTTAATATTACTGGCTTTAATTCACTTCCTATTTCAAAAGAAGGAACAACTACTTTATATCTATCTGAAAATTCAAATCAAAACTATAGTCAAATCCCATCTACCCTTGATTTATCAGGCAAGGGTATAAAAAAAATCCCTAATTATGCCTTTGCATCAGTAAAAAATATTACCCAGTGCTTTCTTGATTCTAATGGAATAGAAGAAATAGGAGATTATGCATTTTATAACTGCACTAATTTAACAATGCTTGGATTTAAAAAAAATAATTCTAATATTAACACTCTAACAAAATACGGTAATAGTTCATTTGAAAAATGTTCATCTCTTCAAATAAGAACTTATGAAATGGATAATACGACAAATAATGTTACTACTTATAATTCTTTAACTCACATTGGTGAAAAAGCATTTAAGGGTTGTACAACTCTAAGTACTAAATTCTACTTTAAAAATATAAAAGTAGTTAAATCAGATGCATTCCAGGGAGCAACTAGTTTAAGTAATACTAATTTTATTATTGAAATGAATTCATCTTTAATTATTGGTAATAATATTTCATTCAGTGGTTCAAACTCTATTACTGGTATTATTGTTATCTTTTCTTCACCTTCTTATACTTTAACAATTTCTTCATCTGCTTTTACCCGTACAGTTAAAATATATTGTACATATGATACAATTCCACCAAATTTAAAAAATAGTGATTATAATATTGTAAATAATAATTCTTCTTATTCAAGAATCTATTATCACTACTATCCTGAACTTAATCAAACTGATTTGAACTCTTCTCAATATAACTGGTTTACGATTACTAATTTTGATAATTATGACATCCAAGAAGGAAAACCCCAAACCCCATCAAACTAATATTATTTTAAATAATATTATTAAAGAATTATTTGTTACTTTTTCTTTTTCTTTTAGTGCACTCCTTCTTTTATTAAATCTTTTACCAATATTAAAAACAGAATATCATAAAGTTAGTACATATAACGGATATACATCTTTATTTTTTCTCCAAGATAGAGGAGATATTCTTTATTATTCTTCTTCTTTCCTTCTTTTTTATCATCTTTTTGAATTATTAATTTTCATTGCTTCAATATCGTATTTCTTTATTAAAAATAATAATATCCAAAAAAGAATAAAAGTATTAGTTCTTATTTTATTTATTCTTTCTTCAATCTTATTACTAACAAGTTTAATTCTTTCTCTAAATACTTTAACTAATATTAAAGTTTCTTTTTCTTTTTACTTATTAACTAGTCTTTCGTTTATTTTTTCTATTATTGAAATAATTTTTTATTTAAAAGATAAGAAACAAAAAGATAATTTATAAATAAGAAACTATTACTTCGTAAGGTCTAAGATATTCTTTTATATCACTATAATTTGATATTAGAGTATCTTTAATATTAAAGTCTTTTATATCTTTAGATATATTTCTATTACAAGAAGATAAATTAGCTTGGACTAATATCTTCTTTTTTTCGTATTCTCTAACATAAAGAAGAACATCTCCTTTAGTAGGATAAAAAGATATATCTCCATAAGAAAGAATCTTATTAGTTTTTCTAATATTAATTAATTTCTTAAAAAAGTTTAATGGAGAATCTTCATCTTTTTCTTCATCTTGAACATTTGCTCTTACTGAAAGAGGATTATATTTCTGCCATGGTTTAACCCAATTAGAAGTAAAACCAAATGACTCACTGCTATCAAAAGCCATCGGCGCTCTTTCATTATCTCTAGAAATATGCATTGCAAATTTTTTCCTTAATGACTTAATAGGAATAATTCTTTTAACTGATTCAAATATCATCTTGGCACAGATATCATTTGTCTCTTCAAACTTCATATAACCTTTTGGATAATTATATGCTCCTAGTTCTTGACCTTGATAAATAAAAGGAATTCCTTTTAATGTATAAACAAGAGTTAAAAATAACTTACTTCCTACATTTTGATATTTTTCTTTTACATATTTACCAATGACTCTATTTTGATCATGGTTTTCAAAATAGACTCCGTTATTTTCAACTTTACTTTGCCAATCAATAAGAGTTCTTTTTAATACTTTTGGATTAACATATTTTTTAAATAGAGCGATTTGATTCATATTGACATGGTCAAAAGAAAAGAAAGTATCTAAAATATGGTTATCAATATAAGGAGGAACATTTTCAGTTGTTGCAAATGAAAATTCACCAATTAAAACTCCATTATATTTATCAACAACATTTTTTCTAAGTCTAAGAAGAATCTCTTGATTTTTCTTTACTCCAATATAATGTTCTAGTCCGATTGGTTTATCAATTGATGTCTTTTTACCATCTTCTAAAGACTCTTTATAAAAAGATGAGACAACATCACACCTAAATCCATAAACTCCTTTTTCAAACCAAAAGGAGAGAATTGATTCAACTTCTTGAATTAGTTCTTCACTATGAAAATCTAAATCAGGTTGATATTTAGAATATATATGGAGATAATACATATCATCTTCTCCTTCAACTTTTTCCCAAGCAGGACCAGTAAAGGTTGAAGTCCAGTTATTTGGATATTCTCCTTTTTTCCCTTTTCTAAAATAATAATATTTTCGATATTTTGATTTTGGATTAGATAAAGCTTCTTTAAACCAGTAATGATCACTTGAAGTATGATTA
>CACYDF010000169.1 GCA_902773085.1 uncultured Erysipelotrichaceae bacterium | reverse complement strand
TCTAATTCTTTAGTAGTTGTGCATTTAAATGATTTTTCAAAGAAATCTTTATCATTTGGTTTAGACCAGATATCTAATTCTTCATCACTAGGTTTATAAAAATAACCTGTTATTGAAGAATAATTGACAATACATGCTAAAAAAAGTGATTTTAGCGAGTCAACAATTAAGAATTTCGAAAAGTTATTTAAAATATTAACTGAATAACTAAATACTTTTAGAAATCTTGATTATAAAAGGCGAAGATAAAAATATTGATTTTTTAATTCTTTTTAACACAAAAAAGGTGATCCTACATCACTTCGTAACAGAATTCTTCTGTTCTGGAAATTTTTAGTTTTTGAGACTTGTATAATTCAAGTCATTATTTTGTCATTAATTCAAATATAAATATTTAATATTTATATTTACAATATATAATTAACTGAATTTTCTTTGTTTTTACTATATAAAAATGTAAAATTTAATGATTTTTTATAAATTTTTATTATTTAATTTTTGTAGCATATTTTTAATGATTTTAACCAAATTAAATAAAACAAATAACTAACGAGTATTAGTCTATTCTTTTAATACTTTAGGTATCAGTAAATATATCTAACATTTAACGAAGTGATAAAATATATTTGTGATTAATAAACCTCTTGCCTTTCGAGTAAGGCCTAATAATCTTGATGATGTTGTTGGACAAGAAGAATGTAAAAAGTTTTTATATTCTTTAAAAAATAATAATTCACTTGTTAATATGGTTTTTTATGGACCACCAGGAACAGGTAAAACTACTCTAGCTTATGCATTTGCAAAAACACTTAATATTCATTCAATTTATTTAAATGCAACTATTGATAAAAAAGAAAATTTAGAATATGCATTTAAAGAAGCTACTAATTTATCTCCTTCTATTGTAATAATAGATGAAATACATAGACTTGATAAAGGAAAACAAGATTTACTTCTTCCTCATCTAGAAAATGGAGATTTTTATATTATTGGTTGTACAACAGCTAATCCATATGTATCCCTTAATCCTGCTATAAGAAGTCGAACTAAATTAATTAATATATCTTTTTTAAAAAAAGAAGATATATATTCATTTTTAAAGAAAGTAGTTAGTAGTGATGAATTAATTAAAAATAAAAAAATAGAAGATGATGTATTAAAACATATTGCAAGTATCTCAGGAGGAGATATGAGATATGCACTTAATCAACTTGAAGTTATATCTCTTAGTTTTTCTTCTTCTCATAATATTACTTTAAAAGATGTCAAAGAAATAAATATTCAAGCAAATTATTTAGCAGATAAAAATGAAGATGAACATTATAATACTGTTTCAGCTATGCAAAAATCAATTAGGGGAAGTCAGGTTGATGCTGCTATATATTATCTAGCAAAACTTCTTGAAGGAGGAGATTTAGAAGGATGTATTAGAAGACTTCTTGTTTCTGCTTATGAAGATATTGGCCTTGCTAATCCTGAAGCAGTAAATAGATGTTATCATGCTTGTGAAACAGCACTTAAGGTTGGTTTACCTGAAGCATATATTCCTCTTTCTTTTTCAATTATTGATTTAGCTTTATCACCTAAATCAAAATCAGCAACATATGCAATTGAAAAAGCAAGAAATAGTCTTGATAATAATCCAAGACCAGTAAGAGAATATCTATTTTTACATCAAGATAATTTAAATATAGAAGAAAGATATGATTATTCTAATCCTTCTATTTGGCCAATACTTGAATATATGCCAGAAGGAATGGAAAATGAAACGTTTTATATTCCAAGTGAGACAGGTAAATATGAACGAGCTTTAAAAGAAAGATACGAACAATTAAAAAAGAATAAAAGATTCACATCTGTTAAAGAAGCAAGGAAGAGTCTAAATTAGTTTTCCCAGCCTTGGCACATCTTAACTGCCTTATGCCACTTAGAAAGATATTTTTCTCTATCTTCTTTTCCCATTGATGGTTTATATTCTTTTTCTTTAATTACTAATGATTTTATTTCTTTTGTTGAATTAAATAATTTTATACCTAGTCCAGCTAGATAAAAAGCACCTAAAGCTGTACTTTCTTTATCTTTATTTCTTACTATATTAATATCAGAAATATCTGCTTGGAACTGCATTAAGAAATCATTTGAACTTGCTCCACCATCTACTTTCATTTCTTTAATATTAATTTTAGTATCTTCTTTCATTGATAAAATTAAATCAGTTACTTGATATGCAATTGATTCTAGTGATGCTCTAATAATATGATTTCTTGTTGTACCTCTAGTTATACCAAATATGGTACCACGAGCATACATATCCCAGTATGGAGCACCAAGACCAGTAAAAGCAGGAACAAGATATACTCCTCCATTATCTTCTATCTTAGTTGCAAAATATTCACTATCACTTGCATCAACAATAAATCTCATTTGATCTCTTACCCATTGGATTACTGCACCACCAACAAAGACAGAGCCTTCTAAAGCATAATCAGGTTTATTATCAGATAATGATGCTGCAATAGTAGTTATTAATCCCTTTGATGAAAAAATAGGTTTATTTCCTGTATTCATTAATAAGAAGCAGCCAGTTCCATATGTTGTTTTAACATCTCCTGAAGAAAAACAAGCCTGACCAAAAAGTGCAGCTTGTTGATCACCAGCAACGCCAGTAATTGGAATATTTTGATCAAAAAGAGGAATAGAGCCATAATTATATGAACTAGGATATACTTTTGGTAACATTTCTGGAGTGATTCCAAAATAAGAACAAAGTTTTTTATCCCACTCGAGTTTTTTAATATTAAATAACATGGTACGACTTGCATTTGTATAATCTGTTGCAAATATTTTTCCATTAGATAATTTCCACATAAGCCAAGTATCAACTGTTCCAAAAAGGAGATTACCTTCTTTTTGAAGTTCTTTTGCACCTTCAACATTTTCTAGTATCCACTTAATCTTACTTGCTGAAAAATATGCATCAAGAACTAGACCAGTATTTTCTTTTATATATTCTTCAAGTCCATCTTTTCTAACTTGTTCAATAATATCTGCAGTTCGCCTACACTGCCAAACAATGGCATTATAGATTGGTTTACCAGTAAGTTTATTCCAGACAATAGTTGTTTCTCTTTGATTAGTAATACCTATTGCTTTGATATGATGGGGTTTAATTCCACATTTTGCAACAGCTTCAATCATGACTGAATACTGACTTGCATATATTTCCATTGGATCATGTTCAACCCAGCCAGGTTGGGGAAAGATTTGTTTAAATTCTTTTTGAACAGTTGAAATAATTTCTCCTAGTTGAGAAAAAATAATACATCTAGATGATGTTGTTCCTTGATCAAGAGCAATAACGTAACTCCTTTTTGTTTCCATTATTTTTCCTCCGCATTACTAGTTGCAACAATATTTATTCCACTATTACAAACATTAGAAATAAGAATGTCACCAATTTTAATTGGTGCACTTACTTTCTTTTTATTTATTTCTTTTATAACATTAAAGATATCTTCTTTATTTATTGGAGAAGAAGTTTTAACAGATACTAATATCTTTTTAGAATTTAAAACAGGCATAGTTGAAGTAACCATTCTTTTTGGATGAGTTACTTCACTTATTCCATAATCTTTTCCTTTTATACATGAGTTACCTTTTACAGTAAGTGTTTCTGTATCAACTTCGAGATTACATCCTCTTGGACAATTAATACAAATTAGATTCTTAGTCATATTATTTTTTTATTACTTCTATTTTAATATTTTTTGCACCTTTTAACATATCTTTTCTTATATTAACTGACTGCATTTCTGATGGTATAAGTTTAATTTTATTAATAGAGGATACTATTTCATTATTAATAATGATATTAATTTTGCAGTTATCAAGAGGCTTTTTAACTCTAAAAAAGATAGGAGTAGAATCTACTACACTGCTTGGTTTAATTATCTGTGGGCAAAGATATAATAAATTTTCACCTACTTCTAGTTTAATTCCTTTTGATTTTTTATTTCCTTCTTTGATATAGTTAGCTGCACTAATACCTGCTCTTTCACCTTCTAAGGAAACATTATCAACTAAATCATGAACTTGTAAAACATTCCCACAAGCAAAAATTCCTTCAACACTTGTTTCTAAATTATTTGATACTAGTGCACCTTTTGTTCTTGGATCAAGAATAATTCCAGCTTTAATAGAAAGTTCATTTTCTGGAATTAGACCAACCGAAAGAAGAAGAGTATCACATTTAAAAGATATTTCAGTATTTGGAATAATATTTTTATTTTCATCAACTTTTGAAATAATAACTTCTTCAACTCTTGTATGATTTTTATTAGCTTTGATATTAGAAACAGTATGAGATAAATATAAAGGAATATCAAAATCATTTAGACATTGAACAATATTTCTATTAAGTCCATTTGAATATGGACATATTTCAACTACAGCTAAAACTTTAGCACCTTCTAAAGTTAGTCTTCTTGCAGTAATAAGTCCAATATCACCTGAGCCAAGAATAACAACTTTTTTTCCAACTAAATATCCATCAATATTACAATATCTTTGAGCAGCACCTGCTGTGATAACTCCAGCAACTCTATCTCCAGGAATAGAAATAGCACCCCTACTTCTTTCTCTGCAACCCATTGCTAGAATTATTGCTTTACCAAGAAGATGATTTACACCTTTAGAGTTGATTGCTGTAATTTCTTTTTTCGCATTTAATGAAGTTACCATAGTATTAGAAAGTACTTTAACTTTTGTTTCTTTTAATAGTTCAACATATCTTCCTGCATATTCAGGACCAGTAAGTTCTTCTTTAAAACGATGAAGTCCAAAACCATTATGAATACACTGATTTAATATTCCACCAAGGATATTATCTCTTTCAATTATTAGAATATCTTTTATTCCTGCTTTATTTGCAGAAATAGCTGCTGCAATTCCTGCAGGGCCGCCACCGATAATAATTAAATCATGTTTTTCTTTATTCATTATTTATTACCTTTAGTATAAGAAACAACAACATTAGAATTTCCTTTATCTTGATAAATAGAATCAATATCTAAATGAAGTTCATTTTTAAGTATTTCAAAAACACGAGGTCCACAAAAACTTCCTTGGCATCTTCCCATTCCAGCATTTGTTCTTCTTTTTACTCCATCAATAGTTGTTGCTGGAATTACTTCATGAATAGAATCAACTATTTCTCCTTCACTAACAAGTTCACATCGACAGATGATATTCCCGTATTTCTTATTTTTCTTAATTAGAGATTCTATTTCATTATCATTTAAATGAGAAAAGAATGTTGGTAGTTTATGATAAATAAAGTTTTCTTTCTTAGTTAAAGATAATCCACTTTTCTTTAATAAAGATATTGAATATTTACCAATGGCAGGTCCAGAAGTAAGACCAGGAGATTTAATTCCTGCAAAATTATAAAAATGAGGAACAATCTTACTTTCTTCTAAAATAAAATCATCTACTCCTTTTATTGTTGCTCTGTTACCAGAGAAGTTTCTAATATTAGAAGTAAAGAAGTTAATATTATCTACACTTTTTTTACTTGCACTAACTACATATTTTAATCCATCAATAGTAGTTGAAACATCATCTTTACTTGTATCAAAAGAAGCATTAGGACCAACAAGAAGATTACCATGAACTGTTGGAGAGACTAATACTCCTTTTCCAAGAGATGAAGGAGTTTGAAAAATAACTTTATTAACAAGTGATCCTAGAAATTTATCAAGAAGATAATATTCACCTTTAATAGGAGTGATTTTAAATCCATCACTAGGATTATCTAAGACCATATTATATATATCATCAGAATATAATCCAGCTGCATTAAAAATATATTTAGCTTCTATTTCACCTTTAGTAGTAGAAAGAATGAATTTATCTTTATTCTTTTCTATTTTTTCAACTTTACAGTTATTAATGAATTTGACTCCGTTACTAACGGCAGTATATGCTAAAGCAAGAGCTAACTCCCAAGGAGAAATAATTCCAGTAGTTTGACTATATAGAGCATAAGATATTTCTTTATTTAAATTGGGTTCAACTTGATGAACTTCCTTTTTATTTTTTAATAAAGATAAACCAGGAACTTTATTCTCTAATCCTTGTTTATATAATTTATTTATTATTTCTTTTTCTTCATCAGTACTACCTATAATTAAGGCACCAGTTTCTTTATAATTAAAATTTAATTTTTTATGAAGAGATTTAATAATTCTATTTCCTTCAACATTCATTTTTGCCATCAATGTATTTGGTTTTGGATCATATCCACCATGAACTATACCTGAATTGGCTTTTGTTGTTTGCATTGCAATATCATTTTCTTTATCAACAAGAATAACTTTTATATTGTATTTACTAAGTTCAAAAGCAAGCGATACACCTATTATTCCTGCTCCTATAATTACTAAATCAGTTTTCATACAATTTATTTTAATATATTTAAGTTACTTTTAGGTAAAAAAGATTTATTAATAAATCTTACTATTTAGTTTTTCATATTGATAATTAGTTTTTCAGTATTATAAGAAAGTCATATTCATATGATATAATTTAACAAGCATGAATAAATTATTAAAAGTACCTTTACTACTTATTATTTCTTTTTCACTAACTTCTTGTGAGCTTCTTTCATCATTAAATAATAGCGAAGAAGAAAATATTAATGATTCTAGTTCATTTGATTTTGGAAATTCAAATAATAATACTACACCAAGTACTACTACTTCTAATAATGAAACAAATAAAAATGATACACCTAAACAAAATGATGAATCAAATTCTATCTTAGATAATGAAGAAATTAATAATATCGATTTAATTGAACTTGATTATCGTGGTCTTGTCGATGATTCAGCATTTAGTAATGAAATATCTATTACTATTTCTGAAAATATTTCTAGTAATTATAATATTGAGTTTTCCCTTGAAAATGAGGAAGATTATTCTTTCTTCCAAGTGTTATATGCAAATAATGCATTAAATATTAAAGCTCTTGATAGTGGAAGATTTACTTATTTAAATATTGAATATTTTTTAAAAGGAAAATCAATGGTTATAAAAACCAAGAAAATAAAGTTAGTATCAAATACTACTGGTTTTAGTGAAATAAAAGACTTTGATACTAATATTACTAAACTTGGCAATTATCAAATTAATCCTAGTTATTATGCGGAAGTTGCTACTAATAATACTAATAATAGTAATATAAAAGATTTTCATAGATTAAGTTCTAATAACAATAAATATGATTTAGTTATTCCATCTAAGGTAAAAGTTAATGGTGTAATTAAAGAAGTAGGTTCTTTGCTTCCTTATTCTAGTTCTACTGTTAGGCTATTTTGCCGAAAAATATATTTTCCAGAGACTCTCTTTTGCTTAAAAAGTGGATCTATATCTGATATAACTTGTAAAGGATTTGCTCATTTTAGTGAAAGTAAACACGGCTTTTTATTTTGTTATTCTAGTTCGATTATTAGAAGAATTAGTGATAGTAGCAGTACTAGTTATTTTCTTTATGAAAATGACTCACGTATTTTTGCTGGACCAGACTATTATTATTTTCCATATTCCTTAAGGGCTTTTTCTTCTTCTTTAACTTGGGATAGTAGTGTTACATATTCTTCATGGGATTGGAAAACAGGATATATTGATTATACACATTCTGGTTTTAGCGAAAAGAGAAAAGAATTTGCTAATAACAACAATTG
>CACYDF010000168.1 GCA_902773085.1 uncultured Erysipelotrichaceae bacterium | reverse complement strand
CTCATCAAGGTTTTAATACTCTTGCATCATTTCAAAAAAGTGCACTAAAGAATGCAAAAAGAGTAATTGTTTCGGATCAAAATAATAAAGACTTATTTGGTGTTGATATTACTAACAAAGCTTTATGTTTACCTTTAACTATTGGTTCAACAACGGGTGGTCTTGTTATTCAAACAGTTTGTCAAATGGGAATAGCTCCTTCTTGTTTCCTTTTTTCTGAAACAATTGATTCACTTGCAGCTAGTGGAATCGTCCTTGCAAAAGTATGGGAAAACTCAAAAGTAATTGCAATCGATAATTTAGGTAAAGAATTTTTAGATACAATTAAAACTGGAGATAAAATTGAAGTTAAAGAAGACGGAAGTGTAATTATTAAATAGGAGATAATATGAAAGATAATTATAAAAGTTTACTAACACCTTGGAAGATTGGTAACCTTGAAATTAAAAATAGGTTTGTTCTAACTTCTATGGGAGGAACCAACCTTTTTGGATGGATGGAAAAAAATCATTTTGATAAAGCTGGTGCTAAATTCATTTATGAAGTTGCTAAAAATAACTGCGGCCTCGTTCTACCTGGATGTCAACCAGTTTATAATCCTATGCTTGGTCAGTGGTTATATAGAAATAAAAAGATGTTTAGAGACTTGAAAAAATGGATGGTAAACTTCCATAAGACTGGAGCAAAACTTTTTATTCAACTTACTGCTGGCTTTGGTAGATCATTTACTATTTCTAAAATGATGGAGAAGCTATACACTAATCCAATTTTAAATTTCATTTCTAAACCAATTATGAATTTATCTAAAATTACTGCTAGTGCTTCTCCATCTCCAAATAGATGGTCAGATAAAGTTCCATCAAGAGAAATGACTAAAAAAGAAATCCAAAAATTTATTTATGCCTTTGCAAAAAGTGCAAAGCTATGTAAAGAAGCTGGAGTTGATGGAGTTGAAATCCATGCTGTTCATGAAGGATATCTCCTTGATCAATTTACTTTAAATTATGTAAATAAAAGAAAAGATGAGTATGGTGGATCTTTAGAAAATAGATATCGTTTTGCGATTGAAATAGTTAAAGCAATCAAAAAAGAATGTGGAAATGATTTTCCTGTATCTCTTAGATACTCTGTTGTTAGTAAGACAAAAGGTTTTAGATCTGGAGCTTTACCTAGTGAACAATATAAAGAAGTTGGTAGAGACTTTGAAGAATCAATCAAGGCAGTTAAACTTTTAGAAGAAGCTGGATATGATATGCTTAATTGTGATAATGGAACATATGATGCTTGGTATTGGGCTCATCCTCCAGTATATATGCCTGATAACTGCAATTTAGATTTAGTTGAAAAATTAAAACCACATACTAAATTACCTTTAGTTTGTGCTGGTAAAATGACTCTTGATGCTGGGGCAAAAGCAATAAGTGAAAAGAAATTAGATGGTGTTGGTTTTGCTAGAAATTTCCTTGCTGATCCATGTTGGATTACAAAAGTATTAGAAAACAAAGAAGAAGATATTAGACCATGTATTCAATGCCATAATGGTTGTTTTAATATGTGTCATTACAAAGGCGTTCCTAATGATCAATCTCTTCATGACTCACTTCATTTGTCAAGATGTGCAGTTAATGCTGAAATGATGCAATGGAAAAAACATTACATTAAAAAGACAAATAAGCCTAAAACAATTCATATTGTTGGTGGTGGAATTGGCGGAATGGAGGTTGCAAGAGTTCTTGCACTTCGTGGCCATAAACCAGTAATCCATGAAAAGAGTAATACTCTTGGTGGCACTTTTATACCAGCAAGTTCAGAATCATATAAATTAAACTTAAGGCTCTTATTAGCTTGGTATAAAAGCCAAATGAGAAAACTAAAAGTTGAAGTTAAACTAAATGATAATGTTACTTCATTAAAAGATTTTAAAGGTTGCAAAGTTATTGTTGCTACTGGTGCTAAACCAAGACTTTTATCTATTCCTGGTAGTGAAAAAATAATTGAAGCTTGCGATTATTTAAACGGGAAAGAAGTCAAAGAAAATGTAGTTGTAATTGGTGGTGGATTAACTGGATGTGAAATTGCATATGAACTTTCTTTAAGAGGTCATAAACCAATTATCGTTGAAATGAAAGATGACCTTATTTCACAAAAAGGAGTTTGCCTTGCAAACTCATCTTACTTAAGAGAATACTTCCAACTTAATAAAGTCCCAACATATTTAGAATCCAAAGTTGTTGAAGTTAAAGACAAATCTATTGTCGTTAAGTTAAAAGATAATTCTGAAAAAGAAATTAAATGTGATTCAGTTATCTCTTCAATTGGATATATTCCAGCACCTTTACCAAAAGTTAAAAAGAAATATTTAGTTGGAGATTGCTTATCTGTTGGTAATTTAAGAACTGTCATATGGCGTGCATATGAAGTTGCAATGAAAATCTAAAATGTATTAAGTACATATAAAAAATAGGTATGATTTTAATTTCATACCTATTTTTTTATTTAAAATGACTATAATCTACTCAATAACAGTAACTCTATTAGGTAAAATCTTCTTTTCAGGTACTTTTCTATCTTTTGCAGGATATCCTAAGATAACATTCCCTACTCCTTCATAGTCAGAAGTATTAATATTGTATTTTTCAAGTATCTGCTTTATCTCTGGAACCATGATTTCTTCTTTAGCTCTATGAATCCAACAAGATCCAAGTCCTAAATCAGTGGCTGATAAAAGCATATTCTCAATTGCACAAGAACCATCATATACAGCATATGGTCCTTTTTTAGCCATAACAATAATAACTATTGGTGCTCCATAGAACATGTCAAATTTATATTCAGCAATTTGCGAATTAACTTTTGCTAATACACTTTTGACATATTTATCTTTTACAACAACAAAATGAACACCTTGATTGTTTTTTGCAGTTGGTGCATGTAAACCAGCCTCAACTATTTTATTAATTAGTTCATCACTAACTTGAATTGAAGTATCAAATTGACGACATGATCTTCTAAATTTTGCTAATTGATCAAATGACATTTCTTTTTCCTCCAACTAAATTATAAACCAAAATTATTTAGATAAAGAAAAAAGCGTTTACTAAAAACTATTCTTTAACTTCTATACTTTTAATAACAGCTTCATTTCCTTTAACTAGATAAGTATCCGTTTTTTTACATTTAGGACATGTTACACCATTATTAACTGTATCGAAAAACTTTTTACATTTTTTGCAATATGATATAGCTTTTAGTTCTATAATTTCTAACTGACAATCTTTTAAATGTTTAGAATTATTCTTACAAGCCCATGGCCAAACATCATATAGATATCTTGGAACAATGGTAGATACCTCACCAATTTCTAAAGTAACTTTCTTAACTGCTTTAGTCTTATTCTTTTCAGCAAGGGCATCAACTTCTTTAACAATTTGAAATGCAATACCAAGTTCATGCATAATAATTAAAATGTTTTTGGTGGAATTGCATTACCAGTATGGATATTTTGACTATTTTTGAATTTCTTATTAAATTCTTTTCTCTTCTTTCTCATTATACGAGCTTCTTTAGATAGACTATTAAGAATAATCTTAAATCCTCTTATAAAAGCGTAAGAAAGAAGACCAGTAATCTTATTTTCAGCCTTTCTTAAATCAGAACACTTTGGTTCAGTTCTTGCTAAGTGAATTGCATCAAATTCACATTTAGTTGTACAAAGTCCACAACCAATGCATTTGTTAGGATCGACAATTGATAAACCACAAGAAAGACATCTACCTGTTTCAATTTTAACTTGTGCTTCTGTTAATATACCATGACCATCTCTGAATGATTTATGATGGTCAATTCTAGGATTCATTGGTTCAACTTGCCTTCCAGCATTATCATATCCATTAACAGTAATATCTTGTTTATTTAATGATACATAATATCTTCTATCTCTTCCTAAAGTTAGAGACACATTATTCTTAGAAACATATCTAGCAAGGGATTCACTTGCTTCATGTCCTTGAGCAATTGCATCAATAATAAACTTTGGACCAGTATTTACATCACCACCAACAAAGATAGATTCATCAGCAGTTTGGTATGTATATTTATCAGAAACTGGATAATTGCCTTTCCAGAAAGTAACATTAGTGTCACTTAATAAATTACCCCAAACAATTTCTTGACCAATTGCATAGATGACATAGTCTGCATCTAAAGTAAAAGTGTCACCATCATCATATTGTGGTGCAAACTTTAAAGTTGCAGGATCAATAAGTCTAGTACATTTTTTAAATACGACT
>CACYDF010000167.1 GCA_902773085.1 uncultured Erysipelotrichaceae bacterium | reverse complement strand
CTTTATCAAGTATGTTATTTTTTCCTTTAAGCATAAATATAAATGAAAAATCAGTTGATGTAGATAGTGAAAAAGGGAAATAATTTGGAAGGATTCTATGTTGAATAAAAAAAGTCTACCTTTCCTTCTAATTTTATCTTTATTACTTCCGTCATGTAAAAAAGACACTTTCGAAGTATTAAAAAGTAGAGTTTATTGGATAACAGATAATTCTGGCTTTATTTTTAAAGTGGCAAGATATTTAAAGGAAGATAAAATGATTGATTGTCTTGATTTTGTTAATTATAATTATCAAAATTCAAATTTTTCTTTTTCTAATCCTTTTCATAAAATGACCCTAGGTAATATTGAGAAAAATACATCTGAAGTTTTTTTGAAAACTGGTGGAAGTGAAAACCTATATCAATTATCATTTATATTTCCAAAAGAAAGCGAAAGGAAGATCGATTATGTAAGTATAAGTAGAATTAGTGTATATTCTGCTGAGGGCAAAAAAATAACAGATGATGAGACAGCACAAAAAATCCAATCTTTTTTTTCAAACGACACTAAACTCATCCCATATGAATTAGAAAACTATTATTTAATTAATGCTTATGGTGTTCATTTATATAATGATGATATTTTCTTATTCTCAGGATATAATCAGTTTTCTTTCCTTACTGGTACGATGAAAGATAATGATGGAAATGATAAAGAGGTTATTTTTAAATCTATATCAAATAATCAGTATAAAGTATATGAGTTTATAAATAAGGAAGAAGTTGGGGAATTATTATTAGAAGGTGAAATGTCTGAAATAAAAGATGAAGATCAGTTATGTAGTATAGATATAAATGTTACAAAAGACTACTTCTTTAATAACAAATATTCTGCTTTAACGTTAAGTGTTTCCTATACTAATAGCGCTATTATAGAAAACAACCCAAAGAATCTTGAATTCTTTTTTCCTGAGGATATCGAATAATGAAAAAGAAGAACATTATTCTATATGTGATTTTATTCACTTTAAGTTTAAGTAGTTTAATTATAGGGATTATTAATTTAGTTAATAATACAAATAACAAAGAAAGAAGTCCAAAAGAAATATTTAATAATTCTATAGAATCTATTGTTGAAATAAAAGCCAGCAATAATGTAAGTGAAACTTTTGGAACTGGCTTTAGCATCAGTGAAGATAAAATATGCACATGTCTTCATGTCGTTGCTTATGATACAAGTGAAGGATTAAAGTTTTATGATAATATTCAAATACGTTATCATAATAGTGATGAATATAAAGAAGTAAAAGAAGTAATATCATATGATTTAAAAAGCGATATTTGTTTTATTAAAAGTGAAAATAAAAATTATTTAAATATTAATTATAATTCACTAAGTGAAGGGGATACTATTTATACAATTAGCAATTTGAATAATAATGGCTTAGGAATTGAAAAAGGAATAGTATCTGTTTCTAAAATTCTAATTGATGTAGGAGAATATAAAAGAGAATGTCTTCAACTAGATTTGACAGTAGGTAGTGGTTCTTCAGGAGCTCCTTTATTAAACACTAAAGGAGAAGTAGTTGGAGTAATATCTTTTAGAATGAGAGATAACAGTTCTAATATTATTTATGGAATTTGTTATGCTCTAATTATAACTGCAGAATTATTTAATATTTAGCAACATAAAAACTATTGTTTTTATTATCATAAAATAAAGTTATAACGAAAAAATCTATTGTACTGTAAAAGATATGTTTTTAATTATTTTCTTCCAAGAAGAGTAAACATTTTCTTCTTATATACTTCAACACCAGGTTGATTAAATGGGTTGACATTAAGTAAATATGCAGAAAATGCACATGCTCTAAAGAAGAAATATAATAAGTTTCCAAGTGCTTTAGCATCTAACTTCTTTATTGAAATAACATTTGCAGGAGTGTGGCTAGAAGTATGAGCATCTAAAGTAGCTTTATATGCTTGAGTATTTACATAATTTAGTGTTTTCTTAGCAACGAAATTTAATTGATCTTCATCTCCTTTAACAAAAGGAATTTCAATCTTTTCATTTGATTCTTCAACCCAAAGAATAGTTTCAAATAGGCATGGACTACCTTCTTGGATAAATTGTCCAAGAGAATGAAGATCAGTTGAGAAGACAGCAGAGGAACAAAGCAAAGCTTTGTTATCTTTGCCTTCTGATTCATCAAAGAGTTGTTTTAACCATTCAATAATACTTTTATATTGTGGCTCATAAGTTATATACATTTCAGATGCATAATGTTTTTGAGAATAAAGAAGATACCTTAAAGCACCATATTTGTATGCAGGGTTCTTTTCTAAATCTGCAATAGAATATTCTTTTTCTCCTTCAATAACTCCTTTAATAAAATCTTTAATTGAAATATCTGCACAAGCAATAGGAAGAAGACCAACAGGAGTGATAACTGAAAATCTTCCACCGACATCATCAGGGATAACAAAAGTTTTATACCCATTTGTATCTGCTTCTTTTCTTAAAAGGCCTTTACTAGAATCAGTTGTTGCATATATTGCTTTCTTTAAATATTCTTTATCGTGTTTTTCAAGAAGAAGATTTTTGCAAAGTCTAAAAGCAAGAGATGGTTCTAGTGTAGTTCCTGATTTAGAAATAACATTGATTGCAAAGTTTTTGTTTCTAAGTTTATTTAAAACTTGTTTAGTATAATTAGTTGACATTGTTTGACCTAAGAAAAAGATTTCAAAATTGTCATTTGGATAAAGTCCGTTGATTGCATCAATGACTGCTTTAGCACCAAGATATGAACCACCAATACCAATAACTACAAGAGAATCAAAATTAGATCGAATCTCTTTTGCAGTGGTTTCAATATCTTTGATTAGTTTTGGATCAAGTTTGCTTGCATAATTAGTCCAACCTAAAAAGTCAGCTCCTTCTCCTGTTCTGTTATCGATTTTCTTAGCAATTTCTTTGACAGACGAATTTACTTTATCCCACTTTAGTTGGGAAAAATCTTTTCCAGTAGAAGTAAGTTTAATCATTTTTAAATCCTCCTTATTATTTTTCTACTATTTCTTTAAATAACAATAAATCTTGATAATTCGTTACTTTGAAAGTTAGTGGATTTCCACTTACTACTTTATTAGGTAATCCATTTTCAAGAGCCTTTCTAAAGTCATCAGTTTCATTATTGATAAACTGATTTTCAAATAAATATAGTATAGGACCAAAAGAAAATATTTGAGGAGTTTGAACAAGGAATTTAAAATCTCTACTTCGATATACAAATCCTCGATTTGTGTTTTCAATTAATGAGTCATTTATTTTTATAACTGGAGTAACAGCATCTACATTCATTGATTCAGATAAGTAGAAAGTAATATCTTCTTGTTTAATCAAAGGTCTATCTGCATCATGGATAATTACTTTATCATCATCATTAAGTTCAGCAGTTTCAGCTAAAAAGAAAAGAGCGTTTCTAACAGATTCACTTCTTGTTTTTCCACCAAAGACTAAGAAAAGATTTACAGAATTATATTTAGGATATTGGTGAAGAATCTTCATAACCTTCTCTTGATCTACTTCATCTATAACAAGAACAAAGGTATCAATCTTTCCACATTCTAAAAAGGAATCAAAAGAATATAAAAAAAGTTCTTTTGAATTAACTTTGTAAAACTGCTTTTTCATGTGAATCTGTTCTTGCATTCTTTGACCTTGTCCTGCAAGAAGTAAAATTAAGACATTTCTCATTATCTATACAAGATAGATTTTAACATAATTATAATAGTTAGTGTTTAGCAAGAATTACTTTATAATATATCTTGAATTATGAATGACACATGGATTTGGATTGTAATCTTTATCGCAGTAATTATTGGGTCGATTGCAATTTTGCAAGTCGTTTTATACTTTTTTATGAAAAGAGCAATGAAGAAAGCATATACATATTTAGACGGCCTTGTACCAGTTGAAAAAGAAAGATATCGAAAAATAAAAAACGCATATTTTACTTTAAATAAAACTCATTATATTTCAAATGATTCAATTAAAGAATTAATAAAGGAACAAGAAGTTCTTTCAAGTGAAGAAAGAGTAGATATGCAGAAACTCAAAGGTCAAAATGATTTTTTAGTAATGTTCCTTTTAAAATTTATGAAAGAGAAAAAGTTAAAAATGAAAGACAACTATTCTCCTATTTATAAAGAATTAGAAACTATTTCATATTTTGAAAGCAAAGATAAATCAACTCCTTATTATAAATATAATAAGGCAGCAAATGTTTATAATGCTTTAGCGACTTTATCTTTTGTTTCAAGTATCTTTAGAAAAAGAGATTATTATAGAGCCCCAATATTATAATTAGTATTTAAAGTATTTTAAGTTTTCTTTTTTATTAATCATTATATAGCCATCATTATTAACGATGTCTTTTTTATTATATGTAAATTCTTTTCCTTTTGTTGTTATAAAATATCCACCTGCTTCTTCAACTAGGATATTACTTGAAACAACATCCCATTCTTTAGTAAGGTTAGTTAGCCTAATTGATACATCTGCTTTTCCGGAAGAAAGAAGAACAGCTTTGGTACTTGCTCCTGAAGTAATAACTTTACTTATATGAGGATTATTATATAAAGCAATTTCTTCTTTAATAGGATGGGTTTTACTACCTATAAAAATAAGATTATCATCTCTATTAGAGACATATAATCTTTCTTTATGATTATTTTTTACAAGATAAGCACCTTCATCTTTTATTGCATATGCATATCCTTTTTCACAAGGTAGACCAACAATACCAATAAGAGGTTTACCATTAACTACATATGCAAGATTAACTCCAAAAGAATCATCTCTATTTACAAAATCTTGAGTACCATCAAGAGGATCAAGGATAAATATTTCAGATTTATTTAGACGAGAAAAATCATCTTGAACTTCTTCAGATAATATTTTGATATTAAATTTATTTAAGTAAGAAGTAATAATTTTATTGCTTTCTAAATCTGCATTTGTAACAGGAGAGTTGTCTTCTTTGTAATTAACAGAAAAAGAAG
>CACYDF010000166.1 GCA_902773085.1 uncultured Erysipelotrichaceae bacterium | reverse complement strand
ATCAAAATATATTAAATTAAGGCATCACTATACAACAGTATTGATAATTATCTAAATTGAGAATCATAATCTAGTAATAGACTGTAATAAATATATATCTTTTGGTACTTTTTTATTAATTGTCATATTATTTCTTTGTTATAAACATATTATTTAACGGAGGAAAAAATATGACTTATG
Organism: uncultured Erysipelotrichaceae bacterium; assembly: GCA_902773085.1. Classification (GTDB taxonomy): domain Bacteria; phylum Bacillota_I; class Bacilli_A; order RFN20; family CAG-288; genus Enterosoma. The sequence goes on along the minus strand of CACYDF010000166.1, from coordinate 2,226 downwards.
CTTATATTAGAGTCTCTACAAAAAGTCAAAATATTGATAGGCAATATGAAGAGATCAATAAATTGAATATAGATAATAAATATATCTATATTGATAAAGAATCAGGAAAAGACTTTGATAGAACTAATTATAAAAGATTAATTAAGAAATTAAAAAGAGATGATTTATTAATAGTGAAATCAATAGATAGACTAGGGAGAAACTATCATATGATTATAGAAGAATGGTCTAAGATTACTAAGAATATAGGTGCTGATATTAAAGTTCTTGACATGCCTTTGCTTGATACAAGAATAAAAGGAAAGAACTTAGTTGGCAAGTTTATTTCAGATATTGTTTTACAAGTTCTTTCTTTTGTTGCTGAAAATGAAAGAAATAATATTAAAGAAAGGCAATTAGAAGGAATTAGAATTGCAAAGGAAAAAGGTGTAAGATTTGGTAGACCAAGAAAGGAATTACCATCTAACACCTTTATTACTTTAGAAAAATACTTTAAAAATACTATTAAAAGTAGTCAAGCTATTAATATAATTGGGATATCTCGTAGTTCTTTCTTTAGATTAGTTAGTAAGTACCGAACTAAACTATTTAAAGCAAATACTTCAACCCTCCTGTTGGACTAGTAAGAGTTCCTGTTGGATTTTTTGCTTTTTCATATTTATTTGCATCGCTAAGTTTATTATTAAAACTAGCGCTAAAGAAATTATCAAGAGTCACATTATATCCAATATAATCTCCATCTGTTGGTGAATAAGATAATTTAGTTTTACAAACAATTTCTTTTAAATCATTATCTTCGTAAATAACTGTAAATTTTGATTTTCGAATGGTATTATCAGTACTATCGAAATAGTTTTCTGCTTTAATGACTCCCTGTTCATCATTTGAATTAACATATGCCAATATTTTATTTTGAATATTGTAAGTCTCAGCATTATTTAAAAATAATGTATAAGTTGTTTTTGTACCTTTTGTTTCTTCTTTAATACAATCCACATTAGAATGACTTAGTTTAAATGGATTAGTCAAATACTCATATTGAGTATTTGCAGTATTAGTAACTGTTCCTAAATCTTCATTGACTGTAGTTTTGACTTTAACTTTATGGACAGAATTATCTTGTAAATTTCCAATAACATACTTAAAACTTTCTTTACCATCTTCCTCAGTATGAGCTTTATATTTGAATGAATGGTTGAAAGCATCACTATTTTTATATATTCTTGCTGTATAAGTATCTTTAATTGCACTTTTATTCCATGCAGGATCTAATTCATTTTTTGCTTCAATATCTAATGAATATGCATTACTTGCTTTATATTCATCAATACTGCTATTAATCTTATTAATTACAGGAGTAATCTCAGTATCTTTGACCTTAATATTTGAATCATCAGGTAGTGCTATTTCTGATGAAGCAAGGTTTTGAGAATAAGTTAGGCTAAAACCCGCACTACCAGATTTTCCTTTTACAGCAAAAGGAAATTTAAGATTAAATGAAAATGAAAAGCCTTCGAGCGAAGTAAAATCACTATTCATATTAAAATTTAAGTCAATACCATTAGCAAGATTATCAAACTCAACATTTTTTATCTTAAGTTTTGGGCCCATACTACCAAGAAGCGAAAATACAGGTTTCAAATATTTATTATCTGTACTAAGTTTTACTCTAGATTTAAATTTATATCCAGATTCTCCGTTATTTCCAATATTTGATATATCTGATTCTTGCAAAGAATCCATGAATTTTTCAAATGGTAGATTTAATAAATCAACATCAATATCATTTTGTGATACCTTGCTTTTCTTAAATTCGCCCTCATCATTGTACTTTAATGCAACCTTACTATCTCCTTTACAAATAATATATTTGGTTGAATCAAAGAATAGTTCTCCACTAGTTGTTCTTCTAAAACTCAAAGTATTATCACTTAACTTTTGCCTAAATTGGCAGTTATAGTTTCCGGTTAGTGTTTTACTTAACCCTGCAAAAGAGCCATCTGCAACTAATTTAATATTAAAGTCATAGCCTTGACTATCTACAGTTGTTGATGAACTTTGCCTTGCTTTAACTAGTTGCTTAGAAGTAGGTAATACTACTTTTTGTTGTGCATTTCCACCTCCACTATTCCCAGATCCTTTATCGCTTGATGAACAAGAGATAATAGAACTAAGTGCAAGTAGTGATGTTAATAATAAAGTTTTTTTCATTTTAAATTCCTCCTT
>CACYDF010000165.1 GCA_902773085.1 uncultured Erysipelotrichaceae bacterium | reverse complement strand
GCAACACTTTTTAGATCTTAAGAGAAAGAATACCATAAATAAATACATTTTTAAGCTTAACTGTTGCATTTACTTTTAAAATTAACACATTAATAATAAAATGTTAACTTTCAAAGTAAATCCAACACATAGTAAAAACTGTTTCCAAATAATATAAAATATAGAAGATGAATAACATTGAAATTAATGAAGAACAATTTAATCTTTTATTTTGTAAAAAGATAGTTAAACCTAATTATACGTTTTATTATGATGAAGAATTGTTAGATATGTATGATCACAACTACTTCGAAGTAGATTCTTTATCAAATAATCTTCTTGATGAAATTATTTATGTATCTAAAGAAAGGAATTATAAACATATCAAAATAGTATCTAATAATAAGTTAAATATACTTAATAATGAATTTGAAGAAGAAATTATTCTTACATTATTAAAAAATGATTATGCACTTTTTAACATTCCTAAGATTATTGATGTTACATATAAACAAATAAAAAAAGATGATATCTACTCTGATTTACTAGATTTTGAAGTAACAAATTATGGTGAAACTTACGGTAAAGATTTTACTACTAGAAAAATGAAAAGATATCTAAATAAAGCCAAAGAAGATAATGGGCTTAACTTTTTTGGTGTATATATTAAAAATGAAATAATTGCGTCTTGTTATTCTTTCTACTTTAATAATATAGTTGGAATAGATGGACTATTTGTTAAACCTAAGTATCGAAATAAATATGTAGCTTCTAATTTAATAAAAGAAATAGCTTCTTTTTATTCATCTCCTGTTTTCCTTCACGCTAGTAAAGATGAAACAGCCAAAGAAACTTATTATAAACTTGAATTTACTAATCAAAGTGAGATGTTTAATTATTTAAAAATACTGAAAGATTAATCTATTCCTTTGCATGAGTGAAAGAAATAACGTCATATAATCTTGCTCTTCCTTCGGCATCCTCAAAATAATATCTTCCCCTTTCATTACCTGTTCTATCATTGAAATACATTACATATTCTGTTGCACCTCTAAAAGGAAGATCAATAATGAAGTCTTTGTCTTTCTTTATATCCCCTTTCGATTCAACATAAAAAGTCGGTCGCCCTTGACCTGAACTATCGTTAATCATACCACCTACATTACATACTCCAGTTCTACCATCTTCTCCAATTGCTCCCCATAAGCTACCATCTGGCCATGAAACAATACAACGAAACTCTGACCAACACGAGAGAAGACATAGGGACACTGCATTAGACGCGCTTGGAAATACGGAAACAGTAAATGAAAATTCTATACAATAACAATTTTTATCACCAAGTCCAGCGATTTTACGAAAATATCCTCTTTGACTTTGGATATTAATAGTCATTGAAGTTGGAGGAAGTTCACGAACTTCTACGAAAAATTTTTTTTCTTTTCCACCACACGTGAGTGTAAAATATGTTGAGCCTGGATATTTTGAAGAAACTACTACTTTATTTAACATTGGTAAAATAGAGACATTTGCAATCTGTGAATCACCCACAGTTAATGTAACTGGAAGATATGATAAATTAGCCGGCATAATAGAATATTCAAAAGACTGTTTTCCCTTTCCAGTAAATCTAAAATCATTTGCAGCACATTCTATACTACTAACTTCTGCTTTTGTATTATCTATAACTTCTACATCAAAACTTTTACTTTTGTTACCACATGTAACTTGTATAGTTGCATATCCAACATTTCTTGCAAGAATTATTCCTCCTTCGTAAACTTCAGCAATAGTACTATCAGTACTTACATAATAAATAGGATTTGTTTTTATTGCTGTTCCAGGTGCAACAGATACACTAACCTCACCTTGACCACCTGGCTCTAGAGTGATTCGTTCAAGTGATAAATTTATTTCACTTACATCTTCAACATAGTTATTAATATCGCTTGATGAAGATGAAACTATTTCAATTTCACTATAATCAGAAACAGTTACATTACAGTAGCCTTCATTTCCTATATCATCTCTTACTTTAACATAACTTTCGCCAGCGCCAACACCCATTACATTACAAGATTTACCTGCGCCTAAAACACAGATGACATTGGTATTGCCACTTGTCCAATAGTAATTGATCTCTTCAGCATCTACAACATTAAGTAAAAAAGTTCCATTTAAATCCAAAGATATATCTTCTTGTGATATTTTAATGGATGTATCTTCTACAGTCTCAGTAACTGTTTTTTTATTCATTCTACTAACATCGATGCATGAAGAAGTACAAAAACATGTTAGAAAAGTCATTAATAGTGCGATGAACTTTTTTATACTTTTAAATATCATTTTTATAAATAATGGCCACCTTAGTTATACCTAAGATGGCCAATTAAATCAATAGTTACTTGTTTATAACAAGCCTTCTTTCTTATTAGGAAAGTGCAGAATCTTTCTTTTCTTTCTCAGTGAATTTTGCAACAATAATTCTTACTTTGCCATTAGGAGAAACTTTTTCAACTGCTGTAGTTCCTAGTTTTTTTGAAGCAATATCATATTCATACCATCCTGCAAATGTATAAGAATAAGATATAGTTTCACCATTTTCTGATTTAGGATCCTTAAATGGTACAGGTTCATACAGTGTTTTTGGTAATTCAGTTTCACCAGCAATTATATCTGGGAAAGTACTATATGCTTCGTCATCAACTGCAATAATTTTACCGTTATCTAATTTACCCATTTTATATTGGGAAATAAGGGAAGTCTTTTTAACGTAAATTCCTTTATCATCGCCATCTTCTAATGAAACATTTGTATATTTAGATTCTGGAGCTTGAGCCTTAACAGTAATGATATCATCATTTTTTCCTGTATCAACAACAAAGAATATTGGAGATTTAGAAGTATCTGTACTTGTTGTTTCAGCTGTTGCATTTCCAGCGGCAAGTTTGTTTTGTGTTATCAAATCAGATTTCCATTCTGTATTTGTTTCATGCTCAGATTTGTTATGAACTGCAAAAGATAAATTTGAAGTATTACTACCTGAAGCTGCTTTAAGCCTATCGGCATTTTCAGGATCAGTACTTACATTTTTAACCTCAGTATCAGGACCAATATATAGAATATTACCACCTAATGCTCTATAAGATTTAGCAGATTTCTTCATGAATTTTCTTTCCATCTTAAAACTACTAGTAATAAAATATCCATTATCGTATACATCAACACTTCCGCCTACATTTTGTACTACAGAATATCCTGAAGAACCATTTTGTGAAGCTACCGCCATATAATTAACTGAAGAAGCATCTTTAAATATTGCATTAGCTGAAGTTGGGAAATATACACCAAATGCTTGCGTATTTTCATCATCAGCTACAACTCTTTGTTTAGGATATTGTGTATTATTTTCTCCATCAACATTCTTTTTAGCGTGAATAGAAAACTGAATATTACCTAGACATTGGATATATTCATTATTAATAACAACTTTTACAATTTGAGAAGCTCTTCCCATTGAAACTTTAATATAACCTGTACCAACTTTATTTGCTTTAATTGCACACATTTCACCTGAGAAGAAACTATTATCTTCACCAACTGAACATATATCAGGAGTTAAAGAAGTTGCAGTAAATGACATACTATTATCAGCTACTGGATAGGCAGCTGCAGTAATATAAGATGTTGATAAACCAGTCATTTCAACTGAATTGCCTTTGTTACCAATAACTTGAATATTTGGTATTGTTTCTTGTTTCTCTTTTTTAATAACTACAACTTCGACATCCATTTTAACATTAACACATTCAATATGTAAATATCGACCAGAGCCTGCTGCAACACCAACGACTTCGACTTTATATCCCATCTTTAGGCCATTTTTACCAAAGCCATCACTAACACCATCTGCATTTTGTTCGTATTGAGATTTAGATAAATCATCGACGACATTATAGTAGAAATATCCAGGAGCGGATCCATGATATTCTTCATCACCTTGAAGAGAATTATAATACCAATTAATTTTCCATAAACCATTTGACATACTTGGAGCAAGAGTTTGTCTAAGGGTAATCTTCTCTCCTTCAACAATAGTTATCTTCTTAACACCAGATTTACCATTAATTTGAATATCTGTAGGTGCTAAATTTGCAAGATCTCCAGAAGATAAACCAGATTGATAACCTGTGTCTTCACTTTCCCTTGCTTCTTCTCTTGTAGCAGATACTGTTACTTTGAAATAACCAATCTTATTGTTTGAAGATCTAACTGTGATTGTTGCTTCTCCTTCAGTCTTTTGAGCAACAATAATAGGTTTTCCATCTTTTTCTACAACTACAGCAATATTCCTATCACTTGAAGTATAGTCATAAGTGATGTTTCCTTCTTCATAAATAATAGGAAGCTCTAGTGTACCATCAGGAACAATCCATCCTGAATCGGCCTCAAAACGAATTCTTTCTTTTTGGGATTCTAATTCTGATAAATTCCAATTTTCTAAAAATTCGTTATCAATTGCTTCTTGTGCACCAGTATCAAGACATGATACAGTTCCTAATGCTAGTGTTGAGAATACTGTGCCTAAAGTTAAAGCACTAACTAACTTTTTGAATTTCATAAATTCCTCCTTAAAAAATCAAGTTATATATAGTTTAGCAAAAAATCAATACCTGTCAATACTAAATTTCACATTTTTTAAATTCACCCGTTTTTATATACAAACTCTTTTTTAGATGCTTTTGATACTATGTATATAAAAAATTATTTATGCCGAAGATATATTATAGATATTATTATCAATTTATAAGACTCTAACTATTCTAAACTTACTTAGTTTGCTTTTTATATAATATATATTGTTTTGGGCCTGTAGCTCAGTTGGGAGAGCGTATCCTTCGCAAGGATAAGGTCGCGAGTTCGATCCCCGTCAGGTCCATTTTTTATTAATTATATTATCAATATTATACTTTGCTTTTTTCTTCGTCAGCTTTATGATTCTTCTCTAAATCAGAAACAATACTTATCATTTGTTTTTCATCAAGCTTATATCTAAATCTTAATAATATATAACTCGCAACAAAAGCAACTAGGATAGTTCCAATAACAATAACACCAAAAACAACTTTATTAGAAGAAGTTATTTTCTCTCCAGCTTCTTCTATTGCTGCTGTTCTTGTTTGATCTAATGCTTCTATTTCCGCTTCAGTGATTTCACTTCTTATTCCATTATGAGCTTCAACAAGTAAGTTATATCCTGCATTATATTCTCCTTCAGCAGTTGAAATAGCATTGATATATGCACTAGTTCCACTTATTGCATAAACAATATATTGAAGTCCTCTATTTAAACCTGAGGCGAGTTTAACATCTAGTGGACGCCAAGCAAAACAAATAGATTCTTTTCTTTCTCCAAATTTCCATTCATTATAATCAATGGAATCTTGGAACATAACTAAAACTGCAAGATAATATATTCCACTTCCACCAAAAAATAAGAATGCGAATAAATAATATAAAAACATTGTCCCGCCTAAAAACCACATGCCTCCACTATTTGGATCTGAATAGGCTAGTGGTTTACTTCCAAAAATAGGAAAAGCAACAATGAAGAAAGCAAAATAAGAAAGAAGAATAACTCCTCCAGTTATTGTTAATATTTTCTTTCTTTCATATTTTTTACTAAGCATTGGATAAAAAGCTTGTGCAGCAATAGTTGATAAAACAAAGACAACTGAAATAACTGTGGCTACCATTCCACCTTTATTTCCTCCATATCCATAAACCATATAGAAATAGTTTTGACCAATACCCGTTAAAATAAATGAACCAAAATAATATAGTAATAAGCCAAGTGCTGAATATAATAATTCTTTATTTTGTTTTATTACTCTAAATAAATCAAGAAAAGATGATTTAGCAGAGATATCTTCTTGAACCTTGTCTCTTTGCTTTTCTTTACAAACAAAAAAGATTGCAAGTTGAGTAATTAAAAATAGTAAAGCAATAATTAAACCTGTGACAAAATATATTCCTGAAGTTGAAAAAGATGCGAAAGTTCCAGGAAGAACAAACATCAATATATTCATAACAAAAACACCAATAGTAGCAGCTATTGCTGTTTGAGCAGTAAGTTTTGACCTTTCTTTTGGATCATTAGTTAAAGCTGGAAGCATTGACCAATATCCAATATCGTTCATTGTAAAACACAAGTCCCATAAGATATACATAATTATCATAAAGGCTACATATCCCCAGCCCCAATTAGGACCAACTAGAGTAGGAACTAAAAACATCAATATAACTGTTATTGAATTTCCTATTGCACCTAAAGCAATCCAAGGCCTAAATTTTCCAAGTTTAAAATGGCACTTTTCAAGAATGAAACCCATAATAGGATCATTGATTCCATCCCAAAGAAGAGCAATAATCATTGCAATAGTAATAACTGCATATTGAGACTTAAATGCTTCTAAGTCACTAGAGAGAACTCCACTAGTTATTGCATATTGAATTAAGAATGTTCCAATTAGTGTATAACATGCATCTCTAAAAATACCAGACCAAGGGAAAAACAATTTAGTAAGTTTAGGAACACTTGATCCAGTAAAGGTGTTATTCTTTAAAAATTTACTTTCCATACAAACCACCTCGATACTTATATTTTAGTTTATTTAAGAAGATAAAACAAATTATATAAATTATTAGATAAACATTATTAAGTATATTGGTAGTGTAATTATATTACCTTTTTTTACAACAATGTTCTTATTACCAAAAACATATCCTTTCCTTAATTTGTAGTTTCCATTTGGATCAACAAGTTTTGGTAAAGCACGGTAATAGTTTTGATCATTACCAGATTTTATTTCTAAAGGAAGAACAGAAAGATTATCATAATCATTAATTAAGAAATCAACTTCTCCAACTTTTTTACTATCAAAATAATATAGTTCATGACCATGAGCAAGTAGTTCCATAGCAACTGCAGTTTCATAAACTGAGCCTAGATTTATACCCTTATCTTTATTTTTAATTGCTTCAATATTTGTAGAATATAAAACACTTGTTAATATTCCAACATCATTATAGTAAACCTTAATTAGATTTTTACTCATACTTCCAGTTAATGGAAATATAGGATTAGAAACAGCTCTTGCTGGAAGTGCAATCCCTGAATCAAAAAGATAATCAAATTCATCTTCATATTTTTCTAAAGAAGAATCTTCTATTCCTTCAATTGATTTAAATTGAATTCTTTTTACTTTATTTACCATATTAGAAGAAAGTAAATCATATATCCTTCGTATTTTTAATTTATTTTCATTCTCATATTTTGAAGAATCATCTTTGTAATAATTAATAATTTCCAAATGTGTCTGCCTAGTCTTTGATACATTTCTATCTAACACATATTTGCTAACTGCATTAGGAAGACCCCCACAGATTAAATAATCTTGAAATAATTCTAGTGTGTAATTATGGATAGATTCGTTTATTGGTTCTAATTTATTAAAGCAGTCTTTTAAAGATGAAATAGTATTAGCTCCATAATTATTTGCCCATAAGAATTCTTCAAAGTCTAGTGGAAACATTCTTTTTTCAGTTATTGCACCCATAGGAATAAAAGAGTGTCTTAAAGTAATTCCAAGAAGAGAACCACTGACAATAAATCTATATTTTTTTTCTTGAGAGAGAGGCTTTAACATTGTAAGTAAATGTGGATAGAACTGAATCTCATCTAAGAAGATAATTGTATCTTCATAATTATTTAGATTCTCAAACATAGAACCTACTAATAAATAAAAATCTTTTGTGGTTTTAACTCCTAAAAATCTTTTATTACCTTCATAATCATCTTTTAAATCTATTTCAGCATAATTTTTAAATGCCTTTGATGCCGTTTCTCTTATAATAAAACTTTTACCAATTTGTCTTGCACCATAAACAATAAGGATTTTAGAGTCCTCTGAGTTATCATAATATTCTTGTAAATCTTTTTCTATTTTTCTCTTAAACATGAATTTTTCCCTTATTTACTGGCTTTTTCTAACATTATTATATATCAAAATCGGGTTTTCCAATACTTTTTTCGTCAAAAACATCGGGTTTTCCAATACTTTTTAGACCCAAAATACCGGGTTTTCCAGTACTTTTATTGATTTTAATCATTAAAAATAATCAAAAATAGATTTAATATCTGTAAAATTAATTGATAAATCAATTAAAATAGATTGTTGTTTAGAAAAAATTAAAAAATAATATTAATTCGATTAAGATTATTTGGCATTAAAACTCTTCATCAGAATAATTAAGAGATCGTAATAGTATTTTTCCACCAGATGTAGTATCTATATGATGGGTAATTTCAGCAAATTCTATATCTGGGAAATTTTCATTATCAAAAATAGACACTCCGAACTCCCCAACATTACTATAATTTATGAAAATAGTACAAGATTCAGAAATTAAATAGTTATGTATTGAATTGTATTCGTTCTTTTTTATTTCTTCCCTATCTTGCGTTAAAAATATCAAATAATCAACAAAGGAATAATCAGTATTATCACCTTCTATTTCAAATTCTGTTATTCCGCTAAATTCCAAAAAAAAGTAATAGTATTCTTTGAATTTTGCTTCTATATACTTTTTGCTAAAAATAAAATTAACTTCATATTCTTTTTCTTCTAAATGTTTAGTAATAGATATAGATCTATACTCATCGATTTCTTTTGACACAGAATCTGCTTTAATTCTAAAGATTTTAAATGAAGCTGCACTATCTTTTCCACATGCACATGAACTAATAAATGTAGCTAAAACCAGCGGTAATGTACAAAAAACTCTTTTCAACTTCATAAATTATTTTTTATAAGAAAATGTGATAATGCAAGAAAAACCTACATGTGCATTCATATCATAGTATCTTGATGGACTAGTTTGTGTTTCTGGATTATATTTTGTCCAACCATCACATATTTCACATAAAAGCTTATATTCATATGTGGTCCATTTAGCAACTTCCTTTCCAAATATATATATACTATATTTATTTGTTTTTTTGTATATCTTATACCCACAAACAGTCATTGTATGAGAGCCATATGTATCATTAGATGTAGACCATGCAAGAGGCATATAATTATCTAGTTGCCTAATTCCGTTTCCGCCTACGTATGCTCCCCAATTATAATGTTCAACACCGTTAACCTTTTCTCCATATGCTTTAGCAGCCTTTTCAACTAAACCTGAAGTTTCCCAGGGGGCTCCACCATTTTCAATATATTTTTTGTTATCATTTAAAATCGAACGCATTTTTCTCCATAATTCTGGTAGTCGCTCTTTCCATTCATCACTATAAATTTTATCCCTAACCTCAAAACCTTCTTTTCTTTGTTTATATTTACTATATTGCCAAGGCTCATCATCTTGAGGAAAGTATTTAACATTTTTTCTATAATCTTTATCCCCTGCAGGAATGTCTAGCCATACTCCTTTATGAATCCATTGAAGTTTTTCAATTGCTTGTAAACAATTATAGGCAGCAACAGCCCAGCAATTTCCTTCAGTAAAAAAAGAATCACCGTGTTTAACTTTATAGCAAGATAAACTCTCCAGGCTATATTTATTCATATCTAATGATTTGCTGGATTCAACAACCCAACCACTACCATATCTAGAACGCATATATGTATTAGGATAATTAATTCCACCGGATCCAGATAATTTATCCTCTTGCCCATCATAATGTTTCTTTGGTTTATCATCATTTTTAAATAATTCTTCCTTTTGTTCTTCTATATATTCATTTGAAAAACCATCTAAATTATATTCAACTTCATCAATTACATATGTAAAAAAATCATTTAAAATGTAGTAATTATATGAATCTGCAACGATATCTTTAAAAGGACTTTCTTTATCAATATTAAACGAAATAAATTCGTAATCATTTCCAACCACAGAATATCCATTATCTGAATCAAAATCTAAGAATATTCCTTTATAAGATGATTCGGGCAATATAATATTAATTTCAAAGTCTTTTTCAACTTCAGTTGCTAACCACTTTATATCACTATTATCACTATTATTGTAAGAATTTACAAAAGCAGAAAAATTGTCCTTTATAAAATTTGAAACCGAGATTGGATCTTCTTTTATATAATTTTTCACTTCATCTTCTTTTATAGTAGTGTTCAGTTGATTACCTAAAATAACAGATAATAAAGGTAAAACACTCATGTTTAATTTAATCCTTTTTATTTTTCCCTCCTATTTATAGATTTCAAAATCTATAATACTGTTTTAACATAAAAAAGTATCATAAAAAAGTATTCTTTTATTTAATTAGTCACTTGCTTTTAATTCAAGTAGTTCGTCTCTTAATATAGCTGCTCTTTCAAAGTCTAAATCTTTAGCAGCTTGTTTCATTAAAGTAGTTAGTTCTTTAATTTGTCTTTCTTTTTCACTTCGAGTTAGTTTTCCTGCTGATTTCTTATTTGCTTTAGATTCAACTACTCTAACTGGTTCATAAATAGGTTTAGATACACTTTGTGGAGTAATATTATTTTTCTTATTAAATGCATCTTGAATTTCTCTTCTTCTTTTTGTTTCTTTTATAGCTGCTTCCATCGCTTGAGAAATATTATCTGCATACATAATTACTTTTCCATTAATATTTCTTGCTGCTCTTCCTATTATTTGAACTAGTGATCTTTTTGATCTTAAAAAGCCTTCTCTATCTGCATCTAAAATTGCAATTAAAGAAGTCTCAGGAATATCTAATCCTTCTCTTAAAAGATTGATTCCCACTAAGATATCAAAAATACCTTTTCTTAGTTTATAGATAATTTCACTTCTTTGAAGAGTTAATATTTCATGCTGCAAATATGCAACTTTATATCCTTTATTCTTTAAAAATGCAGTTAGGTTTTCAGCATCTTTAATTGTAAGAGTAATTACAAATACTCTTTCATTATTTTTAATTCTTTCATCAATCTCTTTAATTAAATCTTGGATCGGATTATTTTTATTTGATTTTACTTCAACTACTGGATCAAGAAGTCCAGTTGGTCTAATAATTTGTTCAACTACTTCATTACTTGTTTGAGATAGTTCATACTCTCCTGGAGTAGCTGACGTACAAATAATATTTTTCTGTTTAGATAAAAATTCTTCAAATCGAAGTGGTCTATTATCTAGTGCACTAGGGAGCCTAAATCCATATTCAACTAAAGTTTCTTTTCTGCTTCTATCTCCATTATACATTCCATTTATTTGAGGAATCGTTGAATGAGATTCATCAATAAAAGTAATAAAGTCATCACTTAAATAATCAAATAAAGTATAGGGAGTTTCTCCTGCTTTCCTTCCATCAAAATGCCTTGTATAGTTTTCAATTCCTGAACAGATTCCAAATTCGAGAAGTGAATCAATATCGTGTTCAGTTCTTACTTTAATTCTCTCACTTTCAAGTGGTTTATTTTCATTATCGAAGAAAAGAATTCTTTCTTTTAGTTCTTCTCTAATTGTTCCACATCCTCTTTTAATCCTCTCAAGAGTTGAAGCATATTCATGGGCAGGATAGATAGTACAAAGATTTAAATTACATATAACTTCATTTGTCTCTGCTTTAATTTGACAGATTTGTTCAATCCTATCCATATCTAGATAGATTCTTAAATAGTAATCATCACTTGTTGGAGGAAATACTTCAATAACATTTCCTCTAATTCTAAAAGTTCCTGAAGATAAATCAAAGTTATTTCTTGTATATTGCGATGCAACTAGTTTCCTAGATAATTCTTTGATATCTATTTCTTCATTTACTCTTATTGGAAAAACTAAGTTAGCATATTCACTTGGATCTCCTAAACCATAAATAGCAGCAACCGAACAAACAACAATGGTATCTCTTCTTTCAAGAAGTGAATTAACAGCACTAGAACGGAGCATTTCTATCTCTTCGTTCATAACTACTTCTTTGTCTATATATGTATCTGTTTTAGGCATATAAGCTTCAGGTCGATAAAAATCAAAAGTAGAAATAAAATACTCGACTCTGTTATGAGGAAAAAGTTCTTTAAATTCCCCATATAACTGAGCTGCTAAAGTTTTATTGTGAACAATAATTATGGCTGGTCTATTTACTTTTGCAATAATATTTGCCATTGTAAAAGTCTTTCCAGTACCAGTAGCACCTTCTAATACTTGCCATTTTTTATTTTTCTTTAATCCTTCAACTAGTTTATCAATTGCTTGTTCTTGATCACCTTTTGGTTTAAATGGACTAACTAAAGAAAAAGGATGTGAGTTATCCCTCATTTAGTACCTCACTTAATAGTCTCTGATAATGGTCTAAGTAAAAGTCATTAGTGACATATGCGTATTTATCACTTACAGCTTTTGATATTGTTCCATTATCATTAAATCCTTGGATAGAGTTTTCACTAGCAAAAAGTCTAATGGCATCAGTAAAAACAAAATTAGATGAATATGAAGAAGGATATTTCTCTGGATATAAATAATTAAGAGTCTTTAAAAAGTTTTTTTGATTTTTTTCATCTACATAATAGACATCTTGCATATCACTAAAAGAATATGAATATATATAATCTGTTTGATATTCTTTTTCAACTTCTATTCCCTTATTGTGAATACATATTTTTTCATCACTATCTTTTTTAGGGCCATATACATATGCATATGTAT
>CACYDF010000164.1 GCA_902773085.1 uncultured Erysipelotrichaceae bacterium | reverse complement strand
GGGGGCAGGATTTGAACCTACGACCTCCAGGTTATGAGCCTGACGAGCTACCGCTGCTCTACCCCGCGATAGACAAATAGTAGTATAAGTTTTTTTTTCTCTTTTTGCAACCTTTTATTTGATTACAGATTTATACCTTAAAAAAGAATACTATCTACAATACAAATCCCTAAGTAGCAAATAGCATTATTACTATAGTTTCTTTTATAAATCTGAAATAACATCATCATATGTAAACATATGATATAATTTTTTATGTGAAAAAGAATTTGCTATTTAGTCCACTTTTGTTTTTATCTGTATTAATTACTTCTTGTGATTTTAATGAAAGTAACGAAATCAGTGGAGAAAATGATGGTTTTGATTTTGCTGCTTTAGAAGACGAAAGAACTATTGCCCCAGATAGAATATATTTTAATAAACCTACCCTAAGTGTTGTTGTTGGAAAAAAGACTAAACTTGATGTTTCTTTCTTGCCGAAAAACACAACTAATAAAGAATTAACTTATACAATTTCTGATCCTTCATTTGGTTCTATTTCTGATGATGGTTATTTACTTGCTACAAAATGTGGTAAATTTCAAGTAACTGCATTTGCTGCACAAAGTGACGTTTATGCAACTTGCGATATACATGCAGGATCTGGACCAATTAACTCAATCATTTCTGAAGAAGAAATTAACTTAGATCTAAATGCTAATAGTGAACAAGAAATAACTTATAAAACCGAACCAGAAGATGCTTTCCAAGATATTAAGTTTGATGATGGTGATAGTGACATTGCTTCTATTATTGATAATAAAGTCATAGGTAAACAAGCAGGGAAAACAGAAGTCTTTATTTATGATGATGCAAATCACAATAGTAGAAGAGAAGAAAATGAAAAATATATTAGTGTTGATGTTAATGTTCATGATGTATCGGAATTTACTAACAGAGTTGAACCAACTCACTCAACTAATGGAGAGATAGTTTATAAATGTAAATGTGGTTGCGAAAAAGAAAGACATGAAGTTATTCCTGCCCTTAGTCATAATTTTGGAGATGCTTTTTTCTATGATGCACCAACATGTACAGAAACCGGATTAAGTAAAAAAGAATGTGAAGGTTGTGGTTTTATTCTAGAAGAAACTTTACCTGCATTAGGGCACAATCATGTTGAAGAAGTTAAAGATGAGAATGTTGCAAAACTTGGCGACATAATTTCTAAGACTGAATATTATTATACATGCGATAGATGTAATCAATTAATTGATGAAACTTTTCAATATGGCCATCATGATGATTTTTATACCCAGAGAATACCTGAGTATTTTGATGAGCCAAAAAAAGCAGATAATTACAAAACAGCAGTAGTTAGAACACTGAATAAATTTGAAGAATACAAAGAGAAAGCTTTTGAGAAGCATATTTATATTAATTATAAAAACCTTGGTGTAAAGTTTGGGTCTTGTACTCATATTGTTAAACTTGCAGCTAGTGCAAGAGGAACTTATCCTTGGGTGCATTCTAATGCTGGAAACTGGACTACATCAGTTTCTAATGGTGCATATGCTGGATTATATGTGACTTCGGCAAATAACTATAATACCGATGTTGAAAAGAGAAAAAAAGATATGGAGTATTTTGATAATATCCATGCAGAAACTGATAAGTTAATTAGAAAAAATGCTACAGATGTTGAAAAAGCTTTGATCATTTTACTTTATACTGCTAAATTTATCACATATAAATCTATCTACTTCTTTTATACAACTGTTGCAACTGGTGAAGGATTATGCCACTGTTATGCTTATATGGTTAGTCACTTAGCACATAGATATAATCTTCCTTGCATTTATGATGCTGGAAATGAACACGCATGGAATAATGTTTGTATTGATGGTACTTGGTACTTACTTGATGCAACTTGGTCTGATACTCATTTGAAATATTTCTGTCGTGAAAAAAATCCATCCAAGACTCACACAGTTAATAACACTACTACACTAGTTAAAACTGATTCATCATTAAGAAATAAATTAGTTCAACTATATAAAAATGGTGAAATGGCTGGCATCTACTATGACGTTGATACTGCACTTGAACAAATTAATGATAGTGATGCAGATTATAAATTAGTATTAGGAATAGGAACTGATGGAGTTTTAGGCTTAACTTTATCTTCAGGTTGCTATTATTATTTAAACAATTATACAACTAGTAAAACATCCCTAAATTGTAAATCCCTATCTATTGAAAAATGCAAAGCAACTGATTCTGTTATACCAGTATTTCATGCACCTGCTTCTTTATTGAATCAAAGCAACATAAGTTTTAAAACAGTTAATATTTCTGTAAATTAGTTTTTCCTAAACTAAGTTTATTTTTTAAACTAATTCTATTAAAAACGTTTTTCTATTATTCAGAAAATAATAGAAGTATTAAATATTAACCAATTAAAGAAGCAAGTTTTTTATATCCTTTTGCTTCCTCAATACATTTCTTATCTTTCTTTACAACTCCTCTTCTTAAATATCTAATTGCTTCTTTTCTATTATTCTTTTTCGTATAAAACAAATATAAATAATAGTACAAACCTGGATTAGTTAATCCGTAATAGTTTAATAAATATATCCCTTCTTTTTCTTTCTTTAGATATTGGTATTCTAGATATACTCTACCAAGAAGAATACTTGAATCTACATTATTGATCTTTTGTAGTGTTTGAATTATTAGTTCAACTTCATCCTTGTTTATTTCTTTTGTTTCAATTCTTAGTTTTATAATTTTAAGAATATTATCTGGTTTTAAATGAAGACTCTGTTTGTAATAATATAATGATTCTTTTATATTTATTGGAACTCGTCCACTAATATATATTTCTGCTAAATAATTAATTGCATAAATTTCTTTATATTCGGCTGCATGCTTATAATATTCTATTGCTTTATCAATATCTTCTTGTGCATACCTACCTTCATCAAATATTTTTCCAAGCATAATGAAAATGATTGGATTATCACTTATAAGATGTTGTTCTAACTTCTTTATTATCTTTTCATTATTTATATAATCTTTTTCTCTTAGTTGGAAATACAAATTATAAATATCTCTTATTTGGTTATCATTAATTTTTCCAATATATTCTTTTGTTTCATCTGATGAAAGATTGATGTTTCCAAAAAAATGTTCATTAAGTAAACTTATATAAGATAAATAATAACCATTATCTCTTGCCTTAAATATATAATTCAAATATTCTTTTTTAGAAAATGGGCTAATATTATTTTTGTAACAATAATAAATTAAAAAAGAAGCAAGACCATTTCCTTCTTCACTATTTTGTTTTAGAAGTCTTACATAGAAAGGAGAAATATTAGCCTTGCCAATTTTAATATCAACATAAATATCTAATAGATATAAATACAGTTTTTCTTTTGCTTTAATTAGTTCTTTACTAATTAATATCTTCACCCTATAATATTCAAATCTAGATAAATGCGCATCAAAAGGATTTTTCGTTTTTAAATAACTAAAGTAGAATTCTTCTGCACTAATATATTCTTCCATATTTTTATGCTATTACTAAACATATCGTCAGTCATTTAAATACAAAAAAATGCAACATTTTTGCAACATTTTTAAATTGCTCTTTGGAAAATTGTTAGATATAAATCTATCTTTTAATAAAAGATATTATCTATAAAAATATGGAAAACGAAATATTAAATATGTATAAATTCTATCTAATTAAATTTATTATAAATTTAAATAACGCCTGTTGGAATTAAAATTATTAATAAAAGAGTATTTAAACCAATAAGCGAAAGAAGTGAAATCTTCTTTACTTTTGGACTAAGTTTAGGAACATAATTTGCAGCCAAGAAGAATGGAATATATGTTGTAATAAATACAGGTAAAACACCCCACCATTTATAAACCCAGATAAATGATCCATTACTAGTTCCAGCAAGGAATGATTCAATAATTGCAAATAAGAATGCCATACTTATTGCACCGACTAATCTCTTAGTAATCTTTATCTTACCTTTTTCAAATACTACCTTATCAGGATTATCTCCTAGCATCTTATATGATATAATTCCTGCCATTGTAAACATCATTGATAATTCCCAACCTACACCAATAAGAAGAATAAATGTTGTACTTTCAGCTGATACTGCCCACAATGGATATCCTGATGCTTTACAAATAATTGCATTCATAATTTCATAAAACCAGTGTACTGCATACAAAGATACACCAGCAATAAGTACATCCCAGTTCTTGTTTTTTATTTCAGTCCAATACACATAAAAAACAACGGCTAAAATAAAAATAAAAGTCCAGTTAAAATTACTTGTATCTCTAACATGTCTTAGAGCTTCTTCAACCTGGTCTTTTGCAGTTTGACTACCATCACCCCAAAATACAAAATTCATATTTTGCCTCCTAATTTATTTTATCATTGCAAATAATATTAGGTCAATTATCGTATATGGTAATAACTTTTATTACTCTGTTCGAAGTATTTGATAAATATGTTTCTGCTTTAGATGTTTAACTAGATATAAAGAAAAACCAAATATTATTATTGAAGCAATCAATAATAATCCAATGTTAATTAATATATTTAAAAAGTAGTTAAAGACTAAACTTATTTCAAATATCGATAATACAGAAGTAATAGTATATAAAAGAAGAGATGAAGCAGCCATACTTAAGAAAGAAGATACTAGTAGCAATAATAAGGTTTCAATTAAGAAAAATAAAATTACTTTTTTCTGATTAATTCCACTAATTAATAAAATACTCATTATTCTACTTTGACTAAAATAGAAATTCCTGAAACTAAAAATAAATAGGAATAGTAAACCAATCGATGTCGGAATAAAAATAATAGCTAGTGCATCATTTAAAAAAGTTTGAATTGATAACAATTTGAAATATCTTTTATATCCATAACCCTGATAAAAATCAAATCCCTTTATTAAATTATTAAGATAATCATTATCATCAAAATTTGGAATAAATATATAGTTGTATTCTCGAATAAAAGAATTACTGAAGAAAGATGAATCAACACTTAATAATGCATCATTTTTAATATCAAAATTTAAATAGTTCTTATTAAATACACCAACCAGTTTGTAATTATTTAACGACATCTTTTGATTATCAGATACTAAACTAACAGTACTGTTTAAGTAGCTTTTTGCTTTTTCTTCACTGATATTTAGATATTCTAAAAGAACATCAGAAATAGCTATTTCATCTTTATTTTGAGGAAATCTTCCAATAGTTATTGGATCATTTTTTTCATAATATTGTTTTATATTTTCAGGAACAGAAGAAGAGTAAGAAGAAACAGTTGCATCAAAAGGAGATTTTAACTGATAACTATAAAAGAAAGAATTCACTTCTTTTAATTTAAAATTAAAAACTACTTTTTGTTGATAATTCACATATTTGTTTTTATCTAGATTTAAGTCATCAAAATCCTTTTTATTTTTTGAATTATAACTTACATAATTAAGATGATAATAAGTATCTTTATTTTCATTAAAATAATTTGAATATCCATCAATGGAAGAAAGTGAAAGAGAAAGAAAAGTTAAGATAGTAAAAAACAAGAATACAAACTTGATTAGTAAACTAGAAAATCTTTTAATATTTAATACGAAGATATTTTTCATTACCATTTTTCCTCTTTTAGTAAGGTGTACATATTTTGTTTCTTCAATCTGTTGAATACAAAATAGTTGGATGTGAAGCAATAAATTAACATAAAAAGAAAATATAAAATTATACATGCAGCTAGATGATAAAAAATATAATCGATATTAAATGTTAATAAGAATGCACGAGAAATAAAAATGTTTAAAACAAAGTTAAGACCAATCGAACACATGAAAGAAAAAATAAAAAAGATAGATAAAATAATGGAATATGTTAAATAAATATTCTTACTACGAACTCCAAGGATAGATAAAGTGCATATCATTGAAAGTCTATTTGAAATAATGTTATTAATTAATTTGACAATGACAAATCCAATCAAAACAAGAATGAAAGAAAATATCAGAGAAAGAACAATAATAACTACATTAGATAGAGTTATATAATCTTCTATATAAGGACTTCTTAAACTTTCTATGTCTATATCAAATCTACTAGATATAAAAGTAATCAATTCTTTATATTGGTTAATATCAAGAAGAGATATATTTGTTTTATATCCTTCTTCCAAATATTTATTTAAGTTATATATTGAAGATGTTGATAGATATAAATAATTTTTAGTTGTATTATTTACCTTAGTTAAATATTTATATTCTCCATACTTAGACTTAATAATTATTTCTTCATTATCTTTTATACCTATATATTCTGCAACCGTATTTGATAAATAGATTATGTTATCTTTAGTATCTTTTATCAAAATATTTTTATCTTTTAAAAAACCTTCTTGTTTATCAAAGAACAAACTGCATTCTATTTCATTTCGATTAACTTTATACTTAATTCCTTTTTCGTCTAAATCATTAGTTATATTATTAACGCTTATCTCTCCAACAATATTTTCTTTGGTTTCAACAATATTATTATTTGTATCATATATTTCAATATGATATTCATATGGTAAAGTAGTATCATTGACTAATGGATAATTATTGCTTTCATCGATATTTGTTAAAGAACTAATATTAGAAAAAGATAAAGAATAAGATGAAGATTTAATTTTACAATCTTTAAATTCTTCAAAACCTTTATTACTTAAAGAACTTTTTACATTAATTTTTAATGAATCATATATATTATTCCTAACTGAAAAAGCAACACTCAATAAATTAATATTAGAAGTTAATAGTGTTACAAGAACGATAAAACAAAGTAAAAAAAGTTTTAGATTATTTCTAAACTCATTAACAACGAATTTTATCATGTTATTTTCTACTAGTTATCTCGCCATCCTTAAGTTCAATTATTTTGTTTCCATAGCTTGTATGTTCTTTATTATGAGTAACTAAAATAATTGTTTTTCCATCTCTATGTAGTTTCTTAAATAGATCCATTATTAGAAATCCATTTTTAGAATCAAGGTTCCCACAAGGCTCATCAGCAAAAATATATTTTGGATTATTTATTAATGCACGAGCAATTGCTACTCTTTGCATTTCACCACCAGATAAGAACTTTGCTTTCTCATCTTTTTTATCAAAGATATTACATTTCTTCATAACTTCGTTAGCACGGTTTATCTTGTCTTCCTTTTTAATCTTTTCAAATTGCAAAGGTAAAATAACATTCTCATATACACTATATTCGTTTTCTAAATAGAATCTTTGGAATATTATTCCAATTCTTTCTTTTCGTATCTGAGATATTTCTTTTTCATCTAATTTATATATTGCTCTATCATCATAAAATACTTCACCCATTGTTGGTTTTTCTAATGTACTTAATATTGATAATAAAGTAGATTTGCCACTACCTGACTCACCAGTAATAACAACAAAATCGGAATCTTCAATCTCTATATTAATGTCATTTAAAATACTAGTATTATTAAATGACATACACAAATTTTTCGTCTTCAACACAAAATAATTCTACTATTAATTATTATAAAAGTAAACAAGTTAAACGAAGTGAAAATAGCGAATTAAGTATTAAAAAAATATACCACAATACAAGAAAAAGTTTATAACTTATCTCTATAAGATAAAACTTTTCATTAATTATTGAAACTTGCAATATTTATTTTTCTTGAAGATAAAGTTTCTTTTTGATAAACTATATAGGCTTATGGCTCGGTAGCTCAACTGGTAGAGCACAAGACTGAAAATCTTGGTGTCGGCGGTTCAACCCCGCCCTGAGCCATTTTTTTG
>CACYDF010000163.1 GCA_902773085.1 uncultured Erysipelotrichaceae bacterium | reverse complement strand
TCACTTTTTATAGTTATGATTTTGTTATTTCTTCTAGCATAACACATTGGGGTTGCAAGTTTTTTTAATGCATCTAAAGATTGTTCAGCTTTTTGTTCTTGAATAGAACCTATTAATGCATTAATAATAACAATTGCAAAAATAACGATAGCATCGATAAGTTCTTCACTTTCTTGCCCTGTAGCTACTTTAACTATGTGTATAACAATTGAAATAATACCAGCAATAAGTAAAACAATAACCATAGGTTCAATAAGTTGGGATAAAAACTTAAGAATAAATGGTTTTTTCTTCTCTTCTTGTAATTTATTTAATCCGTATTTTTCAAGCCTTTGTTTAACTTCTTCACTACTGAGTCCATCCTCACTCGTATTAAAAAAGGATAGAACTTCTTCCTTGTTCATTTCAAAAATTTCTTTTTCTTGCTTCATATAAATACCTTATTAAAGTAAGGTCTTGTTTCCTGTTTTTAATAAAGGTCACATTCCGACTTAGTTATTTCTCTAAGCGTGTTGACGAAAAGTGAAGTTAAACTACTCCCCTTACCATTGTATATTATACTACTTAATAAATCTGATTCTTTTAATTCTTTTCCACTAAGAATGGCAATCACTATATCACCCATTTACTTATATTAATAATTTAAATGAAAACTTAACATATTATATAATAGGTAATGCAATGGCAAACCAAAATCAAAGTGATATTATTTCAATAATTCAAGATATATCTAATCACTTTTCTCTTAGCGAAATTACGCCAATGAATGATGAAGACTATAATCTTCTTATCAATGGTAAACCAATAACTTTACCTGAAAAAGATTGTGGTAACAATTATCTATCTTTTATTTTTGTTGTTTATAAATCAAAATATTATCCATTACTGTTTTATAAAATTAAACCTCTGCTTAAAAATACAATCTCAATAAGTGGATTACCTATTTTTTCAAAACCCACATTAAACCTACTTAGTAGAATAGGAATTGAAGAAGAAGAGATACATAAAAGCAACGATATTAACTCAGTAGTAATCTCACTACTTGGCTTAATAGAAAAGAAAGAATTAGATATTAAACTAAGTAATGGTTTATCTTTTTATTCAACAGTAGATCTACTTACACAAGATATTTTTGATTATCTAAGTAGTTACCTATATTCTTCAAATGAATCTAAAATTGATTCTCTAATTAGAAATGAACAAGTACATCCTGAACTAGATTTAGACTTCTTTAATTTTTCAACAGAAATTAAAAAGTATACTAACGAATCAAAAGTTAGTAAAGTAATCTTTTCAAACAAAAATTTAAGTGCTTACTTTATTAACTATCTGGTTAGTTTAGTACTTCAAAAAAGTGGCGTTACTTTACTTGTAAATTCTGATGGAGAAAAAAGACAATATATCAAAGAATTTAAAAGAATATTTGGTAATACTTTTGCCCACGATTTACACGATGTAAAAGATAATATTCTCATTGGGAAAAATACAAATCCAAAAAGCGATCTAACTCTAAAAGACTTTAAGACAAAGAAAGAATATGATAACTTTAAAGAAATTGCAAATAAGTTTTTTGAATCTATTCAACAGTTAGAAGGAATATATAAAAAGAACAAACTTAAAGATATAAATTTTAATGTTGTTAATTCTGATTATAATCCTATTTCATTTGAACTAAATTCATCTTCATATTCAAGAAAAGACTTTAATTCTGATAACGAATTTTTTAATAATATTAAGGAATTAAGAAGTATTTTAGATGAACCTCTGACATCACATCCTTTCTATGGATTTAATGTAAAATATGGTGAATCTGACTATAACGGAATTAAGCAACTGATAGATATAATTATAAAATGCTTAGTTGAACTAAAGGATATCCTCTCTACTTCTTCGCTAACTACACTTGAAAAATTAAAACTACATTCATTTAAAGACATAGAAGAAATAAATGAAATTTTTCAATTTTTATCTCAGTGTCAAAATATTCCTATAGCTTATTTTGATAAAGATTTTTCAGAAGAAGAAAGTCAAATCGCTGAACTTAAATCTTTGTTCCATAAATTATCCGCTAGTAAACTAGTTATTCAAAATTTAGCGACCAAAGATATTTTTTCCTTAGATCTTCTTACCTTAATTAACAATTGCCATAGCCATAATTTAATTACTAGATTTAAAGCATATAGACAAATAAAGAATTACACGAAATTAAAAAAGAGAAGAAGAGTTACACCCCTAGTTAAAGTTATTGAAAAATACGTTTTTTCTCAAGCTAGAGTTAATGAGCTTTTACCTAAATATGAAGCACTATATGGAAGTAAGATTTTAACTCTATCTGGTTTAAGAGAAATTGAAAACATGTATATCAATATTAACAAGTTTAAAGAACAAAATAGAATGGATAAATCATTTAGTACATCTAATGAAATAATTAAAAAATTACTTACTGATAAAAGATTCTACAAGACATTTTCTTCAGATCTTGAACTAGCTCTATCTAAATATAATGAATGTAAAAATCATATTAATAAATATATTGATTATTTTCTTTTCGATAAGAGAGACTTTATCTCAACTACAATTGATAACAATATAAAATTCTTTACTAATAAACTAAATGGGAAAACATATGAACTTACAGATTATATTTCATATATTTCACTTCTTGATCAAGCATCTCCTACTTTATTTAGTGCTATTAATAAGTGTATAGACAACAACGTATCTTTAAATAATCTTTCTTCTTTCTTCTTTACTTGCTTGATGAATTTAAACTATAAAGAAAGTAAAAAAGAAATTAGTTTATTTAAAGGTGAAATGGATAACAATAAGTCTTTTTACCTTAAAAACTTAGCTAATATTGAAAAATATATCTGCTTAGATAGAAAAGATTCTATTTCATCAAATCAGGATGACTTATCATTAAATGATGCTAGTGGTGAAGATCAAATGTCAAATAAACTAATCACTGTCGCAACTATTGATGATTTAGTTGGCTTTGAAGACAATACTTTTTCTAATCTAATTGTCTATGATAAAACGCTTTATGATAATACTCTTATTATCGATTTTATTAGAATTTCTAAAAATGTCTTCTTTGTTGAAGATGAAAAGAAAATGAATCAGTTTACTAGAAACTGCATAATTGATGAATTTTCGCCTATTTCTCTTTTAAAAAGGCAATTTGATTTTAGTAAATTAGAAAAGGAAACAATTGATGAATTAAACAATATGCTAAAGACAAAACATTTAAAGTTAATTACTGATGAATTTTTATATATAACAGATGAAAGGCGGAATCAGAAATATGTTTTAATCCCTTCATCCTCTCTAGTCGGGCCTATTGTATCAAGAGAATTAAATGAAGCTTTTAACTTTATAGGGGCAATAGATAACACTAAAATAATGTACTTAGATGTAATTAAATTTAAATTTGATAAAAAAGAAGCATTTAAAGAAATGCTTCTTCCATATTATCACTAGTTAAATTAATTTATTAATTTA
Organism: uncultured Erysipelotrichaceae bacterium; assembly: GCA_902773085.1. GTDB lineage: Bacteria > Bacillota_I > Bacilli_A > RFN20 > CAG-288 > Enterosoma. Next base: position 719 of record CACYDF010000163.1, on the reverse strand, counting down.
AAATTCTTTAACCCAAAGACCATGCAAATTACAATATGCATATGCTTTTGAAATCTTTTCACCTTCAACAAGTTTAAATTCTGCCATAGGTTGATCAGTAGGTTGAAGTTTTTTCATAATAGTTTTTTCACTTGTTATTAAAATAATAGAATCAATATAGTGTTCTGGAGTCATTGGGTGAAGAGTAGAGCCTACTATTACTTTTGCAACTCCTTTAGAAACTTCTACTTCAGGTACATGTTTTTCAACAGCAGCATCGGTGCTATTAGCTTTTAATTCAACTTCATTGCTTTGAACATCATCACTAAGAGTCATTCTAAACTCATTAGTCTTAGTGTTTTTAAGAAACTTAATCATATTATTTCCCTCCCCTATTTGAAATAATCTCTAAAGTCACCTTCATATTTACCTAATATTGCCATAAAAATATCAAATAAATTCCATAAAATACCAATTAATGCGATGTTAAAAATCAATTTAACAAACATAAACTTCCAACTAGCCTTAAAAGATTTATAAAAATATATCTTATCAACGCCTAACCAACCAAAAAGAACTAAAAATAAGATTAGAATATAATCTCTTTCTACTTTATTAGGTACTACATAGTATTCTTCATTCATATTTTTAACTCCTTTATTATTATAATTTAAAAATATCTAAAAAACTAATTATTCAGTTCTTAAACATAAGACAGGATCTTTATTTGCAGCATATTT
>CACYDF010000162.1 GCA_902773085.1 uncultured Erysipelotrichaceae bacterium | reverse complement strand
TTTTAAGCTTAACTGTTGCATTTAATATTCAAACTAACAAAAAAAAGTAATTATGTTATAATTAAGTTGGGAAAAAATATGAAAAGTCGTTTAAAAAGTCTTTGTCTATCTTTATTTCTTCTAACTTCTTGTTCTGAAAAAAAAGAAGTTGAAGAATACGCTTTATTTGTTAATGTCGATAAGATTGTCACTAATGTTGAATCTATTGAACTTTACGTAAAAGAGTCTTTTAATCTTACTGCTGTAATTAAACCTAATGCAGCAACAGTTAAAACTGTTTCTTTTAAAAGTGATAATTCTTCTATTGCAACAGTCTCTTCTAATGGAAAGGTTGAAGGAAGAAGTGAAGGAAAATGTAATATCATTATTTCTAGTGATGAAAATGATACTTTTAAAAAGATTATTCCAGTTACAATTAAGAAAGAAGATTCTAACAAAGAAAAAGAAGGAACAATCAAAGTTGAAGCTAATCTTGATTTAAGAGGACTTGCAAGTAGTGAAACTAGTGAAACTTTAGTGGATGTTTTAGATTACCATGATCAAGTCTATGCTCCTTTTGTAAATACATATAATACTACTAGTGATGGATTCTTAGATTTATCAGATAGAATCAAATTATTAAATGATATTAATTATTATGGAGATATCAAGGGTGAAACAAACACTGAAAAGAATAATCGAATTTTATCTAATATGAAGGCCTTATTTGTTTCTTCTACTGCAGTTAGTACTCTTCTAAGTGCTCTTGGAAGTAGTGATGCAGATGAATATCGAAACTATTCATCATCGATATTACTTAATTTTGGAAGACTTCGTGCGGCTAAGGCACTTGATGATCAAAACCTTCCAATAATTGGAAATAATAATCTTGAAAAAGAAATCAAAAACACCCCAGCTCAACATTCGCTTATTTATGTAAATAATGATTATTTTTCAAATGCAAAGTTAGAACAAACAACGGCATCAAGAAAATGTACATATTATCTATATCAAGAAAATACTCGAGATTCAAATAATTCTTTATCTTCTCTAACACCCTTACTTAACTATGCAAGTGTTGATGCAGTAAAAGAATACTACACTCAAGAAAATGTAAATAAATTAATCTCATATATAAAGAATAATTTTGATAAATTACCAATTCAATATTCGATCTATTATGAAGTATTAAGGGTATTAATCAATTCAATAGATGAAACTTCTTATGAAGTATCAACTTCTGAATTTTATACAATTGATGGTAAAAAAGCAGTTGATGCTTCTTTTAAACTTACTTCTAGTGGAAAAGAAAAAGTATCAAGTGCTATAGTTGATTTTATTAATACAAGAGTATCAACTAGTGATAATGAAGAATTAAAAAATATTGTTACTAATTACTTTAATGGTTTTGGTTTAACTAGATTTGAATTTGTTACGTCTTTCGTAAATAGAGAAAATAGTGGTGTAAATATTTATAAAATTAATAATTACATTGAATTTAATACAGCAACTTTATCTAATCAAAGTATTCATACAGAAATATTATATAAATTAGATGTTAAAGATATTTCAACATCTTTCTTCTTTGAAGAAGAAGAAAGGCAAAAGTCATATCGAAATAAATAAGTTATATTTTAAAAGGTAGTTTTTCTTGTTTTGATATAAAAGAAAACGCATTATTAACTTTGTTTTCTTTTTCCATCTTTTGAATGTAGTTGAATAAAGTTTCATAATCACTTGAAAGAAGAGAAGTATCTTTATTTAAGACATCTTCAAAGATTGATGGATTAGAAACAATAATAGGCTTTTTGGCTTTCATATAGTCAGCAATAATACATGCACTTGCAATCATTTGATTAGTAAGTAGTAGGCACGAAGAAGAATAGATTGCAGAATAATATAATTCTTCAGGAATATAATCACAATATTGAATATTAGTTGGTATTAATATCCTTTCAAGTAATTTAGATTTAACAAAATCCCGATCATTGATTCCAAAAAAGAGAAATGAATAATCAGGGTTAGTTCTAGCAAGCGATTCAAATGTTTTACATTCTTCTTTGTTTTTATAGTTTCCATAAGAAAGAATTATTTTTTGATTATCATTTATTCTATAAGTAGAACGGAATGCTCTTTTTTCATCTTCAAGAATATTTTTTTCATCATAAGAAGAAATAAGAGGAATAATTTTAGTATTTGTTAAGTTATATTTGTTTTTTAAATATTCTTGTTGACTTTTACTAAAGACAAGGAGAGTATCAACATTTTTATATATCTGTAAAGCAAGATTAGTAAGTTCAATCTGTTTTGTTTTTTT
>CACYDF010000161.1 GCA_902773085.1 uncultured Erysipelotrichaceae bacterium | reverse complement strand
TTCAATCAAAATTGATGATAAAGAATTCATTTCAAAAAGAGATCGAAACTTTAATAAACCTATATCAATTTATGAGTTCCATTTTGGTACTTGGAAAAGAAAAAATGATGGTTCGTTTTATTCATATTCTGAAACTGCTGATTTATTAATTCCTTACCTAAAAGAAATGGGCTATAATCACATTGAAACTTTACCTATTACTTATTATCCAAATGACCTTAGTTGGGGATATCAAGTTCTAGGCTTTTTCTCTGTTGATTTTAGATATGGATATCCTAAAGAATTTGCAGCCTTTGTAGAGAAAATGCATAAGGCTGGAATAGGTGTTATTTTAGACTTTGTTCCTGTTCATTTTGCCCTTGATCCTTTTGGGTTAGAAAAGTTTGATGGCTCTTGTGTTTTTGAATATAGTAATGAACACGAATTTACTCAATGGGGAACAAAAGGTTTTGACCTAGGAAAAGACCCTGTTAGAAGCTTCTTAATTTCTTCTTTAATCTATTTTGGAAAAGTCTTCCATATTGATGGATTTAGAACAGATGCTGTAAGTAATATTATCTACTGGGAAGGAAATACTGATAGAGGAGAAAATGCTGGTGCTATTGAATTTGCAAAAAGAGCAAATGGATATGTTCATGCCCTACTAGATGGAGTAATGATGATTGCTGAAGATTCATCTGCCTTTGGCCATGTTACAAAAGGAATGTATGATGATGGACTTGGTTTTGATTACAAGTGGGATTTAGGATGGATGAATGATACTTTAAAGTATTATTCAAATGATCCTGTTTATAAAAAGTATTGTCATAATCAATTAACTTTTTCAATGGCTTATTTCTATTCTGAAAACTTTATCTTACCTTTATCACATGATGAAGTTGTTCATATGAAAGGAACTATTTTAAATAAAATGTGGGGTTCATATGATACTAAATTTAATTTAGTAAGGAATTTATATGCTTATATGTATGCTCATCCAGGCAAAAAACTTAATTTTATGGGTAATGAAATAGCAACATGGGATGAATGGAAAGAATTCCAACCTATTTCATTTAATATATTAGATTATCCTAAACATAAAGGTGTAAATAACCTAATTAGGGACTTAAATCTCTTATATACATCTAGAAAACCCCTATATTTAAATGAATATGACCCGACTTGTTTCCAATGGATTATGGCGGATAATGCTGATCAATCCATATATATATTTAAAAGAGAAAGTGAAGATGAAGTCATTGTATGTATCTTTAATATGACTCCAAATTTCTATTCAAGCTATGATTTAGGTGTTCCATATGAGGGAAAATACGAAGAAATATTAAATACTAGTAATGAAATCTATGGTGGCGATAATCAACTTAATGAAAAAGAAATATATACAGGTGGCGGAGAAGGCATTCACAATCAAAAATATAAGATAACAATTAAAATACCATCTTTTGGTGCTATTTTCTTATCTCATAAAAAAATAATTAAAAAAGAAGAAATGAAAGAAGAAGCTACCAAAGAAGGCAATAAAGATTTAAATTTGTTTAAAGACGAAAATATTTGTCCAATTATAAGTCAATCAAAGAAAGGGAAGCAGAGGAAAGTAAAAGTATGAAAATTAACACTGAAGTCAAAGAAAAACTAAAAAAAGAGTTTACACTTAAATGTGTCCAAAAATATGGAAGAGAACCAAAACGATTAGACCCATATTCACTTTTTACGATTTTAGGAGATACTGTTGTTGATATGGCAAATGTCTTATCAAAGGAATGTAAGAAAAGAATTTATACAAATCAGAAGAAACAATTAATATATTTTTCAATGGAATTTCTCGTTGGAAAAATGTTAACTTTAAACCTTTTTAATCTTGGAATTTTAGATGAAGTTAAAGAAGGATTAAAAGAACTTGGGATTAATTATTCAGACTTAGAAGATGCTGAACCTGACCCTGGACTTGGTAACGGAGGGCTAGGCCGACTTGCTGCCTGCTACCTTGATTCAGGTAGTTCTTTAGGTATCCCATTCCATGGAAATTGTATTCGATATGAGTATGGTTTTTTCAAACAAAAAATAAGAAATGGAAGACAAGAAGAATATCCTGACCCATGGCTTATTAGACCTTATCCGTTTGAAGTATGTAAACCATCTCAAGCTATAACTGTTAGATTCTATGGAAGTGCAACTTCTTATCAAGATGAGAAAACTAAGGAGATAAAATGGAAAACTGAAAATGCATATTCAGTCCTTTCAATCCCTTATGATATGCCAATTATTGGATATAAAAATAAAGTCGTAAATTCTTTAAGACTTTGGTATGCTGAACCTTGTGTAGATGAGAAACTTCCCAAGAACAGTGACTTCAATTCTTACCTTCAGTTTATTAGAGAATTAACTCATGGATTATATCCTGATGATTCAACAGAAGAAGGAAAACTTCTTAGATTAAAACAACAATATTTTTTAATTTCTAGCGGTATCCAATTTACTTGTAAAAGAGAAATAGAAGAGTATGGAAATCTTGATCATCTTGCTGATCATTATGTCTTCCAGCTTAATGATACTCATCCGATTATGGCTATTCCAGAACTGATGAGAATTCTTCTTGATGAACACTCCTATTCATGGGATAAAGCTTTTAATATAACTAAAAAATGTTTTGCTTTTACTAATCATACTGTTATGCCTGAAGCACTCGAAAAATGGCCTTGTAGATATGTTGCTTCTCTTGCCCCAAGAGTATATATGATTATTGAAGAAATCGATAGACGTATATTAAAATCTATGAGAGAAAAACAGTTATCTGAAGAAGAGATTTCTAATAATCAAATCATTAAAGATGGCAACATAAATATGTGTCAACTTGCAATCCATGTATCTTATTCAGTCAACGGAGTTGCCGCATTACATACGGACATTTTGAAGAAACAAACTTTTAAATATCTATACAAAATGTATCCCAAGAAGTTTTCAAATAAGACTAACGGTATATCTCATAGGCGTTTCTTACTTATATCAAATCCTAATTTAACTTCTTATCTTACTTCCTTAATTGGACAAGGGTTTTTATCAGATGCAAGTGAGCTTTCTAAACTAGATAGTTATACTAGTTTTGAAAAGAAAAATTATCCTGTCTTTGAAAAGATAAATGCAATTAAATATCAAAATAAAATTGACTTTTCTTCCTTCATGAAAAAAGAGTTTGACATTGATATTAGTCCTAACTTTATTTTTGATACTCAAATAAAAAGACTTCACGCATATAAAAGACAATTGATGAATATTTTCAGAATCATTCATCTCTACTTTAGAATGAAAGAAGATTCCACTTTTAGAATACAACCTACACTATTTATTTTTGGAGCTAAGGCTGCACCAAGTTATGTCTTTGCAAAAAAGATTATTGAACTTATTCTAGCTGTTGCTAAAACAGTTAATAATGATCCAACTACTTCAAAATATTTGAAGGTAATCTTTGTTGAAAATTACTCAGTAAGTTTAGCTCAAAAAATAATTCCAGCTACAGATATTTCGGAACAAATTTCTCTAGCTGGAAAAGAAGCAAGTGGAACTAGTAATATGAAGTTCATGATGAATGGTGCAATTACTCTTGGTACACTTGATGGCGCCAATGTTGAAATCTCTAATCTTGTTGGAAAAGATAATGCTGTCATCTTTGGTTTGAAAGAAAATGAAGTTAATCAAATTAAATATGAAGGAAGTTATTCTGCTCTTTCAATGTATAACGAAAATACAAACATTAAAAGAGTAATGGACTCACTTCTTGATGGAACCTTCTCACAAGACAAAGATAGATTCAAACTAATCTTTGATGAGATACTATATAAAAATGATGAGTTCATGGTTTTAAACGATTTTGAAAGTTATCTTGAGTCAACTAAGAAAATTGAAGAGTTATATCAAGAAAGACTTAGATGGGGAAATATGTCACTTGTTAACATTAGTAAATCTGGTTATTTCTCTTCTGATAGATCAGTTAGCGAATACAATGATAATATATGGCATCTAGAGAAAAGTCTTCAGAAGTAATTGATTTTACTATATATATTAATAAGAATAAGAATATCAATAAAAAAGAATATATATATTATTCAAAGAAATTGATATCACTTCTTTTAGATGATAATCATGATAAAAAAGAGATATATTCCCTTTTTAGTGTCTTTTTAGCACCTTTTACTTCTTCAATTAGTTTTTCTTCTAATAATAATAAAAAGGATATTTTCCAAACAATTGGTCTCTTTTCTGCTTTTGTAACATCAGATTATAGCGATTTTTCTCTATTAATTAAGGCAATTACATCATTTTTAGCATAAGAAAAGAAGATTTTTTCTCTTTTTTTATTATTAAAAAGTCCGATAGTTACAGGCTTTTTTTACTTTTTATACAAAAAACAAAAATTTTTTTCATTTTTCTATTGACAAGAGTTGAATTCTCATATAAACTATATGTAACTGAAAAAATATCGGAGGGTGTATTATGATGAAGTCTTTTAAGAGGCTTGTGCCTTGTTTATCTATTTTAGCCATTAATTTTGCTTCGTGCAGTTCGATGCTTCTTGATCCGTCAGAAGTTGAAGCTGCTGATCAAGCTTTTTTTGAAGATGATCATGAAGCTGCTAATGCTTTCTTTTCAAACGGAAGAAGCGTTAGAACATATTCTGTTACTTGGAAAAACGCTTTAGGCGAAGTTCTTCGTATTGACAATGTTCAAGAAGGAGAAATGCCTAATTTTGGTGGTAATCCTGTTTCTTATAGTGATGGATATTGTTATTATGAATTTGAAAGATGGACTCCATCACTTTCTCCAGTATATTCAAATGCTTTCTATACTGCTAATTACAGAATTTCTTCAGCAGACTTTTATCTTTCTAATGATGAAATAAACGGCGGATACAAAATTATTGGTCCTAGAACAATCAAAGATACAGTTGAAATCCCTCAAACATTTAATGGCAAACCCATCACTGGCGTCTTTTTTGATTCATCCTACCCTTGGGATGGTGTTAAAAAAGTGGTTTTTTCTGATAGTGTCATAAGTGTTGGAAAAAATTCTTTATATAACATTCCTGTTGAAGAAATCGTTTTTGGAACTAACACAACAGATTTTAGTATTGGTTTATTTAATAATAGTACTTCACTTAAGAAAGTAACTTTTGGTGAAGGTGTAAAGGCAATCCCAAATAACATGTTTGCTAATTGTACTAGCCTTACTAATGTTGTATTAAATGATCAACTTGAATCAATTGGAGATCACGCTTTCTCTAATTGTTTATCTTTAAAAACATTAGATTTCCCAAGTTCATTAGCAACTATCGATAATTATGCTTTTTATAATTCCGGTGTTGAAGAACTTACTTTACCACTTGCTATGAATGAAATCGCCGAAAGTGCTTTTAATGGTTGCTCAGGTCTTGTAAGCATTCAACTTCCTGAATATGTAACTACTCTTGGCCCAAGTCTATTTAAAAACTGTGTTGCTCTTGATAATGTCTCTTTACCAATGAACACAACTTCAGTTCCACAATATTTATTCCAAGGATGTGAAAATCTTAATAATGTCGAACTTCATGAAGGTATTGCAGAAATTGGAAAATTTGCATTTAATAATTGTTTAGCTTTAACTAATGTTAATTTCCCAAGTACACTAAAAAATATTGGTGAATGTGCTTTTTATAGAAGCAACATTAAATCTGCAGTTTTACCTCAAGGAACTAGAAATATTGATGAACAAGCATTTGCAAACTGCAAAAATTTGTCTTCTCTTTCTTTACCTTCTTCCTTACAAACTATTGGCAAAAATGCTTTCTCTCTTACACCATCACTTGTAGTTGCTAACTATGAAGGTAGCAAAACTGCATTCGATGCAATTGATATCAATGCATCAAATTATGAATTATTCTCTGTTCCTAAAGTTTATAATTCATATAATAATCAAACTTTAACTGATGATGAATTCTTAGTTGTTTATTTAGATGAAAATAGAAATGTTCTTGAAGTTCAAAAACACACTGGTGATGAATCATATGAATACACTGGTGAAACTCCAACAAAAGCTGGAGATGCTTCAAATGAATATGTTTTCACTAATTGGAATTTAATCAGCACTGCTGCAAATAAATGCAAACAATTTGCTCCAGTCTTCCAATCTATCAAAAATCATTTCAAAGCTACTTTTGACTACAAAAACGGAAATAAGGTTGATCTATATTTCACTGAGGGTGAAACAATTAATTATCCCGCAGCACCAGAAAATGGTTCAAATATCTTCTGTGGTTGGGATAATGATTATTCAACTATGCCTGCATCAAATCTTACTTTCAATGCACAATATGTCTCAAGAACTACTGCAGGACAAGTCTATAAGAAATGGAATGGTAATTATGCTTTCTATTCTTGGGATCAAGTAATTAATGATGGCATTGTTCGAGTTTCAAATAATGCCGTAGAATCTGTTACTCAAAAAGATTCTGTTGCAAATGATGATGTCTTAATTCTTCCAAACACTATAAAAACTATTAATAATATTGCTTTCTTTGGTGTTAAACGTTATAAAGAAATTGTTTTACAATCTGGTTTAACTACTATTAAAGAAGATGCTTTTGCAGCTTGTAAAGCTAAGAAGATTAATATTCCAAGTACTGTTACTACTATTGAACAAAATGCTTTTGCTTCTTCTTCAATAACTAGTGCTTCTTTACCTAGTGGTATTTCTACTGTTGCTGAATCTATTTTCTCTTCTTGTAGTTCTCTTGCTTCTGTTACTTTACCAAATACAATTACAACAATTGAATATGGAGCATTTAATAGTTGTGCTAGCTTATCAACTATTACTCTTCCAACTTCACTTAAGACAATTGCTGATTCTGCATTTGAAGGTAGTGGTTTAACTTCCATAGTTATTCCAGAAGGTACTACTAGTATCGGTAATCGTTGCTTCATGGGAAGCAGAAATCTTAAAACTGTCACTCTTCCATCTTCTATTTCTTCAATTGGTTTCTGGGCTTTCAAAGATACTTCAATTAATACTATCAATTATCGTGGTAGCAAATCACAATTTGATTCACTCAAGTTTGATGATGATACTAAAGCACAACTTGCTAATATCACTATCAATTATAATTGCTAATAACTAACTCATATACTTCTCTCCCAAGTTAGGTTGTAATAGTTAATGCTATTACAACCTATTTTTTTACTAAATTATGTTTAAAATACCTTGGTTTTATATTATAATTTATAAGGCAATTTTAGGAGTGAAATAACATGAAAAAAAGTTTTAAAAAAGAAAAGTCTGAATTACTAGCAGAAGTTGAATTTAATAAAGAAGAAATATCTTTAGCTTCTTCTAAAGCTGCTATCTCAGCAAGTCAAAATATTACTGTTCCTGGTTTTAGAAAAGGTAAAGCACCTATTGAAAAAGCTATGGCTTATATTAGTAGTCAAAAATTTAATGATGAAGTAATTCACCAATTATTAAAGACTATTGATAAAGAAGTTTCACAAGATAAAGAATTCAAAGACTATATTGATAATAATAGACTTGCAAACTTTAGACCAGATGTTCACTTAGAAAAATTTTCTGATACAGAAGCCTTATTCCATGTTCACTATCTCCTTAATCCAGAAGTAACTACTCTTGCAAAATACACTGGTATTAAAATACCTGCTGAAAAAGAAAAAGTCGACGATAAAAAAATTAATGACTATATTAAAGACCTTGCCGAAAAGAATGCTGAACTTATTTATAAGGATGGAGCCATAAGTAAGGGTGATACTTGTAACATCGATTTCTTAGGTTTAATCAAAGGAAAAGAATTTGATGGAGGTTCTGCAAAAGCTTATGACCTTACCATTGGTTCAAAACAGTTTATTCCTGGATTTGAAGAAAAATTAATTGGTCATAAATCAGGAGATAAGGTTGATATTGTTTTGACTCTTCCTGAAAACTATCCTGAATCACTTGCAAATAAAGAAGCAACATTTAAAGTTACTATTAATGATGTAAAAGAAAAGTCTGTTCCGAAAATTGATGATGAATTTGCATCATCTCTTTCTGGAAAATTTGTTGCTAAAAATCTTAGCGAATTAAAAGATAAAGTTAAAGCTGAACTTTTATCTGAAGCAGATAATAAATATTTTTCTGCAATCATCACTGGTATCTTTGACAAGCTTAGAAAAGAAAGTACTTTTGAAATCTCTGATCGTATTGTTAATTCTAATGTTGATCAAAGAATTGAAAATGTCACTAAGCAAGGTGAAGCATATGGACTTTCTATTGATGAATTTTTAAAATTACAAAATCTTACTCTAGATAAAGCAAAAAAGAATATTAAAGAACAAATTATTACTGAGATTCAAAACTCACTTATTTTTGATGCTATTGCTAAGAAAGAAAAAATTGATTTACCTAACAATGCAGATGTAAGTAAGTTACTTGGAACTGATGTAAATGATTATATTAAAAACTCAACTGCATATTATAAAAAACAAGGTTATTCTGACCAAGAAGCAAGTGCACATATTCAATCTTATTTAAATTCTCTTGTTTCTAATATTATGCAATCTAGAATTAATAATAAAATACTAGAATTAAACGGATATAAAAAAGCAGAAGCTAAACCTAAAACTGGTGAAACAAAGGCTAAAACTGCACCAAAAGATACAAAATCTACACCCAAAAAAGCCTCAAAATAGATAAAATCTTCAAAATTTAATAAAAAAGTTAGCACTCTTTGCTTTGGTGTGCTAAAATATATCCTGGAGGATTTCCTATGAATAATTATGAAAGCAAACGTTTATCTATCTTACCTAATCATCAACAGGTAGGTTTTCCAGATATTGAAATGACACTTCACGTGTCAAATGAATATGATACAAATCTCTTTTCCTTATTAAAAGAAGGAGAAGAATTTGTTATGGCATATTCATCAACTGATAATGCCTATGGAGATTTTGAAAATCTTATTTTACCAGGTGTAAAGTCAGTTGGCACTTTATGCCGTATTACAAAAATTAATAAAAAGCAAAATGGTCTTAGTGTAACTTGCACTGGAGTTAATGTTGTTGATTTACAAGAATTTGCACTTGATAATGATAATAAAGTAATCTATGCAACTTGCTTTAACCGTACTCAATATGAAAGACCTGATAATCTTATCTATGAAAGACTAGGTGTTTTTACTACTACTTATAGTGAACTTAGAAATAAGTATCCTCAACTTGCACCTCTTCCTGATTTTTCTCAATCAGTAGCTGAAATAAATAATATTCCTTATCATATTGCAGTTTTTCTAGATGCTAGTGTCATTACTAAAGAAAGAGTCCTTGAAGAAAAAGATGTTCTTGAACGATTCAAAATAGTAACTAGTGAACTTGATAGGTTTAATCTCGATGCCAAAGTCGAATACGATATTAATCAAATGGTATCTCAAAACATTGACAAGAATCAAAGAGAATATGTTTTAAGAGAAAAGATGAAGGTCGTTAAGAATCAACTTAAAGAATTTGATGGAGATGATAAAGAAACCAAATACGAAAAAGCATTAGAAGAACACGGAGATTTATATCCAGAAAATATAAAGAAGCGTATTCGAAGTGAATTAAATAGATTTAAAGCAATGCCAAGTATGTCTCAAGAAGCTCCGATGGCTCAATCTTATCTTGATTTACTTGTTGATCTTCCTTGGTCAAAATCATCAAAAGATATTGAAGACTTAAATGAAGTTCAAAAAGTTCTTGAAAAAAATCATAATGGACTTAAAAAACAAAAAGAAAGAGTACTTCAATATCTTGCAGTTAAACAATTAACTAAATCTCTTAAAGCTCCTATTCTTTGTTTTTATGGTGCTCCAGGTGTAGGTAAAACATCCCTTGCAATATCAATTGCAGAAGCACTTGGAAGAAAATTTGTTAAAGTTGCTCTTGGTGGTATTTCCGATGAAGCTGAAATTAGAGGACATCGAAAAACATATTTAGGTGCAATGCCTGGCAAGATTATTTCTTCAATTAATAAATGCGGATCAAATAATCCAGTATTCCTCCTTGATGAAATTGATAAAATCAATGGTGGCGGATATCATGGAGATCCTGCTAGTGCACTTCTTGAAGTTCTCGATCCTGAACAAAATAAATTCTTTGTAGATAATTATCTAGATGAACCATTTGATTTATCTAATGTTTTATTTATTTGTACTGCAAATGATATATCTCGAATTCCAGGCCCATTAATGGATAGACTTGAAATGATTGAACTAAATACTTATACCAAGTTCGAAAAAGTTGAAATTGCAAAGAAACACTTAATTAAACTTGAAGAAGAAGCTAACGGTATAAAAGAAGGTTCAATGAAATGGACTGATGAAGCTCTTGACTATATTATTGAATTTTACACAATGGAAGCAGGAGTTAGAAACTTACGAAGAAAGATTGGAACAATTGATAGAAAATATGCAGTTGAATATCTCCAAAATCCTGAAAAGAATAAATCTGTTACTGTTGATATAAAACTTGTTAAAAAATATTTAGGTGCTGAAATATTCCTTCATGATCATAAACTTGAAGATTCTCAAGTAGGTATTATTAATGGACTAGCATATACTGATGCTGGTGGAGAAGTATTAAGAATTGAAGTTAATACTTTCCCTGGAAAAGGTGGACTAATGCTAACAGGTAATTTAGGTGATGTAATGAAAGAAGCATGTGAAACTGCTCTTTCATATGTTAGATCTGTTGGACCTGATTTAGGTATCAATTCTGAATTTTTTGCAAATAACGATATCCATATTCACTTCCCTGAATCTGCAACTCCAAAAGATGGACCAAGTGCAGGTATTGCAACTGCCCTTTGTATTATTTCTGCTATTTGTAAAGTTAGAATTAGAAATGATGTAGCAATGACTGGTGAAATTGATTTACGAGGAAATGCTCTTCCTATTGGTGGACTAAGAGAAAAATCTAATGCTGCAAGTAGGGAACACCTTAAGACTATCTTTATTCCAAAAGAAAATCATAAAGATAGAGTTGAACTTCCTAAAGAAATAACTGATACTTTAGAAATAGTAGAAGTTAGTAAAATATCTGACTTATTTAAAGGTGTATTCTTTGATGATATATCAACAAAGAAAGCAGAAATTGAAAAAATAACTGCACCTGTAGATAAAGAAAAGAAAGAGAAAACTTCTGCAAGCAGTAAAAAATAATAGTGAATAATTATTTCAAAACAATAAAATTTATCAAGAGTGCAACTAGAAAAGAAGAGTTTTTGTATGATAAAAAAATAATAACATTTCTAGGTAGAAGCAATGTTGGTAAATCAACTTTGATTAATTCTCTTATTAATGAAAAGTCTTTTATGAAGATTAGTAA
>CACYDF010000160.1 GCA_902773085.1 uncultured Erysipelotrichaceae bacterium | reverse complement strand
GGAATATTGGTAAAAGAATTGTTGAAGAAGAACAAAACGGTAATGCATCATCAAATTATGGTGACTATATAATAAAAGATTTGTCAATAAAACTTACTAAAGAATATGGTCGAGGTTTTTCATCTACTAATTTGAAAATGATGCGTCGTCTATATAATGAATATAAAAATGGTCAAACACTGTCTGACCAATTAAGTTGGTCACACTATTTGCTTCTTTTAGGCGTTGATGATTTAAATGCGAGATCTTTTTATCAACATGAATGTGAAAAGTCAAACTGGAGTGTTAGAGAACTTGACAGGCAAATTAATTCCTGTCTTTATGAAAGACTATTATTATCTAAAGGAGAAGCAAATAAACTAACTGTTTTAGAATTAGCAAATAATGGTGTAACTTATCAAACTCCAGATAGTTTTATTAAAGATCCTATGGTTTTAGAGTTTGTTGGTATACCAGAAAAACCTTTTTTGGAATCTAATTTAGAAAAAGCTATTGTTGATCATATAGAGGATTTTTTGTTAGAGCTTGGTAGAGGATTTATGTTTGTTGGAACACAGCAAAGAATCTCTATTGCTGGCATGAATTATTATGTTGATATGGTGTTTTATAATAAAATTATAAAATCTTATATTTTGATAGATTTAAAAATGAATAATCTTAAACCAGAAAATTTTGGTCAAATGAATATGTATGTAAATTATTACAAAGAAGAAGTTAATGATGAAGATGATCAAAATCCCATTGGAATTATCCTTTGTGCAAAAAAGGAAGAAAAACTTGCTAAATTTTCTATTCAAGGAATTGAAAACAATATATATGCAGCAAGATATACTACTGTCATGCCTGATATAGAATTATTGCAAGCAGAAGTCCATAAAGTTGTTGAAAAATACGAAAAAAGCAAGTAATTGAATTTTTATTTTAATTATTTAATAGACATAGATGTTTATTATAATAAAATATATTTGAAGAGAATAATAAGTATGAAAAAATCTGTTTGGATTCCACTAGTAGTTATCGGTTCAGTCCTTCTTGTTATAGGAGGAACAATTCTAACTTTTGGAATAATCAATAATAAAAAATTAGTTAATAATGAATATATAGTAGATGATTATTCAAATATTAATATCAATATAAATACTGCTGATATAGAATTTGTTTATTCAAGTGATTCAAAACAAAAAATAGTTTGTCAAGAACAAGAAAAAGTGTTTCATAATGTAGAAGTTAAAGATAATACTTTGAATATTAATGCTTCTGATTCTAGAATATGGTATAACTACTTATTTAATTTTTCTTTAAAAAAGATGAAAATAACAATTTATTCTCCTAGACAAGAATTTAATGATGTTAGTATTAATTCATCAACTGGAAACATATTATTACCGAGTGATTTTACTTTTAATAATATGGATATTAAACTTTCTACTGGTGATACTATTATTAAATCAAATGTTAAAGAAACACTAAAAGTTGATATTTCAACTGGTGATATGAATATTGAATCAAAGGCTAAAAAGATTTTTTTAACATCATCAACAGGTGACCAAATCTTAAAAAATATCGCTGCTGAAGAGATTAAATTAGAAACAACAACTGGAGATATTTTCCTAGATGGGAAAGCAGATGTTATCTATACTAAAACTACTACTGGTGATCACTTATTAAAAAATATAGTTGCCAAAGAAATAAGAAGTGAAGCAACAACTGGAGATATTACATATGTTGAGTGTGATTCTTCTTCTTTAATTGATGTAAAAACAACAACTGGAGAAGTTAATCTTTCTTTATTAAGTAGCAAAATGTTTGAAATAAGTACTTCAACTGGGAAAATAAATGTTCCTTCATCTACTTCTAATTCCCCTTTATGTAAAGTAAAAACAATCACTGGTCATATAAAAATAGATATTAAGAATTAATCTTAGATTATTATTTATATACGATATTAAAATAATCTAGATATTTTTTAATAGTATCTTGCCCGTCAAGACATGTATTAATTAGCCAGCCATGTTCTTGATTATAGTTTCGCAGTCCTCGATAATAGAACATCTTTTTTGAATCTAAGATAATAAATGGAACAATATTATTTTTTAAACATTCTTTTAGTGCTATTAATCTACCGACTCTTCCATTACCATCTTGAAATGGATGAATCTTTTCAAATATAAAATGAAAGTCAATTATTTCATCTAAAGTGTGACTTTCTTTTTTATTATATTCATCAAGGAGTTTTTTCATTTCTAGTGCAACTAAACGAGGATGAGTAGTTTCAATATCACCTACAATATTAGGAAGTTTTTTATATTCACCAACTGCAAAACTAGGAAGGCGAGAGTCGTTTGTATTTGACTTTATAATTCTATGTAATTCTTTAATAAATGGTTCACTAAGTTGATAATTAGCAAAATCAATTACTCGATCGATAGCTGTAAAATGATTGATTGTTTCAATAATATCATCAACTTTTTTACTTGTATGATTATCTAGTCCAATAGTTCTAGTTTCAAAAATATATCTTGTTTCATCGTGAGTTAGTTCATTTCCTTCAATATGGTTAGAGTTATAAGTTAGGTCAATCATCAATTTATGATATATTCCACCTTTGATTTGATTATTCTTTTCAAAACGTAATCTATCTAAAAGATAATTCTTATTTTCTTTTTCATTACTTCTTATTGGTTTTTTTGCATCAAGAGGTATTTTCCATGTTCTATTAACTAATTTAGCACCTTTTACTCTTCCATTTGCGCAATAATTACGAACACTTCTAATAGAGGTATTCCACTTGATAGATGCTTCTTTAATACTAATGAATTCTTTCATATCTTTATTATATAAGTATCGGCAAAAAACGCAATAGTTTATATAACTTTTCGATTTCTTGCCGATAAATAAAATATGTTTTATATTTTATAAATTAATATTCTTTTATATAATTTATAATGGAAATATGGAAAAGAAAGATTTTATACAACTTCATAATGAATTTAAAATAATCGAAAAGAAGATTAGACAATATGATGTCATAATTATTTATAGACATCAATCTCCTGATTTAGATGCTTTAGGATGTCAATGCGGACTTTATACTTGGATTAAAGATAATTATCCATTAAAAGAAGTTTTCTTTGTTGGTGATACCAATAATAATTTAATTCCATTAATATTTCCTATGCCAATGGAAGAAAGTTCTCTTCCAGTGAAAAAAGAACATTTAGCAATAACACTTGATGTTTCTGATTATAAAAGGATTGCATCTAATCATATTAATCTTGCAAAAGAAGTAATAAAAATAGATCATCATCCACTACCAGAAAATAAAGATGATATATTTGGAAATTATCTTTGTATCCATCCAGAGTTTGCTTCTGCTTGTGAACTTCTATCTTTATTCTTCCTTTCTAGAAGTAGTAAATATAAAATAAGCAGTAAGTGCGCTGAATATCTTTATGCTGGAATTGTTGGAGATACTAATAGATTTTTATATCCTGCAACAAGTATTTCAACATTTAATATTTGTGCATCTTTATTATCATATAATTTTGATAAAGATGAATTATATAACAAAATATATCAAATAGATAAAAGAAGACTTAACATTTTAAAATATTGTTTAAATAATTATCAAATAACTAGTAAAGGGACTGTTTATGTAATCTTTGAAAAAGAAGATTTAAAGAGATTAAATATGGAAACATATGAAGGAAATAATTACTTAAATGAACTTAGAAATTTAATTGAAGCAAACATTATTTTATCTATTACTTATATTGAATCAAAAAAGAATTACCGAGTTTCTTTTAGATCAAAAAATATCCCTATAAATATACTTGCAAGTAAATATAATGGTGGTGGTCATAAGTTTGCTTCTGGTGGAAGTATTGATTCAATAAAATCACTTCCTAAGTTATTAAAAGATTGTGATGAAACAATTACTTTGTTTAATAAGCAACAAGGGAAAACTTCTCATTAGAATAAGAAAGTTTAGAATATAAATTATTGTGTTTTTCTACATTAAAATAAGAACAAAAATCATCATTTAAATATGATGAAAAATATATGTATTTAAAGTCTTTAATTTTGGAATAATATTCTTCATTAAATGATTCTAAAATATTATCATTAATAATTAATACATCGTTTTCTTTTACTAGTTCTTTTGTTAAATTTGAGGTTTCATTTTTATAAGAAATAAAACTAGATAAATGAAGATTACTTTCATTACTTACATAAGAAATATTATTTAAAATTTTAATATTATTTTTAGATGTATATTTATTCATATAAGAACTAATTTCATGGTTATTAAAATACTTGATATTTGTTTTATTAATTACTTCACCTTTTGAATAAATATAGATACTTGTTTCTATTTCACTAGTATTTAAAAATGATGAAAATACACTTTCATATATAAGAGGGAAAAAGACAGTATTTTCTTTTAAATAAATGTTAAATAAATACGGGAAAGTTGAACAAGTATTTTCACATTTTGGTGAATAAATAAGAAGTGGAAAAGAAGCTTTTACATTAAGAAGTTTTTCAAAAGATGTCTTGTCTAATAATGGAACTAAAATATCTTTTTCATTCCTATCATTTACTGATACATTTTCTATATTATATAAAGAAATCTTATCATTTTTATTACAAGATGGCAAATAACTAATGATAACTAGTATAGGTAATAAATTTAATTTCATAAATTATTGGATAAATATTCCGTAGCTAGGGCTACTTCTTTTTCTAATACAAGATTATTTAATTCTTTTAAGGCTTTAATATATTCTTTAGAATTAGTATCATTATTTTTAACTTTAGTCTTCGATTTAATTGTTGTTATTTCTGGATAAAATGAATGGGAATATGAGAGTGTATTATCACTATTAAAAGCTAATCCATAATCATTACTAAAAACATTAATTGAATATAAATTATTTTTAAAAGAGACAAGAGTAGGAACTACTCCATTTCGATGAGAATATTTATCATATATTTCATAATCTGTAAGATGATATTTAGATGCAAAATCATACCATAAAGATAAGTACTCTTCATTAGGATTATTGTTATCATCTAAATAATTTTTTAATGAATAATATCCATCTACTTCATATATATAAATCTTCTTATCTAAGTTCTTATCTAAAAAAGGATAAAGAACATATTTATAATAGTTTTTACAATCGTCACACTTTCTCCAAGAAAAGAGAATAGTTTTATTTTTTTCATCCTTAATTTTATTATCTAAAGAAGTAGTAGATATACCGGGAAAGTCATGTTCATCTTCAAAGTCTATATAGTAGTTTGTGCTACCTTCATCTTTGTGAAAGTTATTTAATAAATACATATTTGAATAAGAGACATATTGAAGTAATGTATCTTCAAATTTTTCTTCTTCAATTTCACCGACAAGATAATTTTTAAGTTCACCATTTTTAAAAAATAAACTAGTTGGAGTTCCTTTAACATTTGGATATAATTTTGCAAATTCTCCGCTAGTATTTGATAAATCATTATATGATTCAAGATACTTATCCATATCAAAGTAATAGATGAGGATATTTTCTTTTTTTATGATGTTTCTTAAATTAGAAAAATAATTATTACAGTGCGAACAATTATCTTGAGAAATAATTATCATCACTTCATCATATCTTGCTATATTATTAAATTGATTTTTAGATGTTATCTCTACTAGTGAGTCAAGACCTTCTACTCTTTTTAAAGAAACTATATCACTATCAAAACTTGATTTTATTTTTTCAAGTGGGGAAGTATTACAAGAAGCAAGAATAAAAATATTTAGTACAGGTAATATTTTATTTTTAATCATTTCTTACTTAACAAAGTTTAATGTATCAAGTGCAATCATTAATTCTTCATTAGTTGGAATAACAACGACAGGGATTGAAGAATCACTTTCTGATATATAGCCTTCATTTCCTCTGATCATTTTATTATTTAATGATTTAGATATTTTTATTCCTAATGCCTTTTTTAATAATGCAAATGTTTTTTCTCTAAAGTAGGAAGAATTTTCAAATACACCTGCAGAACATATAATCAAATCAACTTTACCATCAAGTTTTCCATAATACATCATTATGTAATCAGCAATATATCTTGCAAACATTTTTGAAGCAAGAATTGCTCTTTCATTCCCTTTTTTATTTGCTTCTTCAATATCTCTTGTATCATTTGATACTCCTGATATTCCAAGAAGTCCAGATTTATGATTGAAAATAGAAAACATTTCTTCAGCATCTAAATTAGTGCATTTGCATAAATAAGACATACAAGAAGCATCAATATCACCAGTTCTTGTACCCATCATAACTCCAGC
>CACYDF010000159.1 GCA_902773085.1 uncultured Erysipelotrichaceae bacterium | reverse complement strand
TTGAAGCGAAAATAGAAGAGGTCCTTGATAAAATAAGACCTTTTTTACAGAGAGAAGGTGGAAATATTCATGTTGATCACTATGATCATAAAACTGGTATTTGCTATGTAACAATGTCAGGAGCGTGTCAAGGTTGTTCGCTTGCTTCCTTTGATGTTTCAGAATCTATTGAAGTTTTATTAATAGATGAAATACCTGAGATTACAAAAGTTGAACTAATTGATTCTAATAAATCTTCGTTATTAGCATCGATGGTTAACAATCAAAAAAACAATAAAAAGAAAGGAGATTAATATGTCTAAAGAATTTATTGTAGAAACTAGTGCACATCATATCCACGTTACAAAAGAAGCTCTTGAAACTTTATTTGGTAAAGGTTATGAGCTTGAAGTTAAAAAGATGCTTTCTCAACCTGGTCAATTTGCATCTAACTCTCGATTAGATGTTATCTATCATGCTGAAATAAAAGACAGAGTAACTGGAGAAGTTACTAAAAAAGATTTCTCATTAAAAAATCTATCTATCCTTGGTCCAGTTAGAAAAGAAAATCAAGTTGAAATATCTTTAACTGAGGCTCGTTCAATAAAAGCTGTTGTTCCAATTAGAGAAAGTGGAGATATCAAAGGAAGTTGTCCTTGTACATTAGTTAATCCTTTAAATGGTAATTCTATTGATATTAAAGAAGGGATGATTGTTGCCAAAAGACATATTCATATGACTGAAGCTGATGCTAAAGAATATGGAGTAAGTAATGGTGATATTGTTTCTGTAGAAATTAAATCTAAAAACAATCGTAGTGCAATCTTAGGTGATGTTGTTATTAGAGTTAGTAATTCTTATGCTCTTGCAATGCACATTGATACAGATGAAGCAAATGCTCTTGGAGGAGATGCTTCTTTCACTGGCAAGATTGTTAAATCATCTTTATAATCTATGCAATTAATTGCAATAATTGATATTGGTAGTCATTCTACCAAACTAGAAATATTTAAAGTTAAAGGCCATAAAAAAGTAAAAAGATTATATAAAGATAATGATTATTTATATCTTTTCCAAGATATAAATTCTTTTTCTTTTATTAGCCAAGAAATGATGGATAAACTTGTCCTTCTACTTTTAAAGTACAAAAGGACAATTGCTTTTTATGAATGTAATGTAGTTAAAGTTATTGCAACTAGTGCATTAAGAGATGCTTCTAATTCTCGAAGTGTTATCTCTTATTTAAAACTTAAAACTAATTTAACTGTAGAAGTAATTAGCGGAGATCAAGAAGCAAAATTTTCTCAACTTGCTTTTTTATCATTAAAAATAAAATCGCCTTTTTCAACTATCTTTGATCTAGGTGGTGGTTCTACTGAAGTTTCTTTATTTAGTGATAAAGAACCTATTGCTTTCCATTCTTTTAATATTGGTGTTATTAGATGTATCAAAGAAAAAGATGATAGTGAATGGAATAAGCTTAAAACATTTATAGAAAAAAACAAAAAAGAACAATCTATCTGTATTGGTCTTGGTTCTAGTATTAGACGTTTTGCTCAATTAATTAAACAGCAAAAGCACAAAAAAGGTTATATCATTAAACAAGAATCTGTAGCTATCTTTAATGATATCTTAATTAGAAAAGGAACTGATTATATTGAAAAAAAATATAATCTTTACGGATTAAAAGTTGAATATTTAAAAACAGTTATTGCACTTCTAAATTTCTTTTATAATTCATTAAATATAAATAAAATATATTACTATCCTATAAGTATTCGAAAAGGTGCTGCTTTGTCTTTACTTAAAAACAAAAGTTGAATTTTTTATAATGCTGTTTTCCTAAATTTTTACTACTACAATAATATACTAGTTTTTGATATTCATGTAACTTCATTTAAAAAACATGTATTCTTCTAGCAAAATAATATATGAAAGGAGAATATTTATTTTTATGTCAAAAACAAAATCTATACCTGCTGCTTCTACTAAATCTTTTAATTTTAAAAATATATCTTTGATGGATGATGCTTGGTTTACTACTTCTCTAGATAACAATTTAAAACTTGCTTCTTTTATCCTTAATATTGTTTTAAATAAAAACGATTTAGTAGTTACTAAAATAACTACTCAAAAGAAACTTACTAATATTAATAATAAATCAGTCGTTCTTGATGCACTTGCTATAGACTCAAACAAAAAGCAATACAATATTGAAATTCAAAAAGCCAATACTCCAAATATAATTCTTAGATCAAGATTTCATCTTTCATTACTTGATGCATATAATCTAAAAAAGAGTAACGATTTTAATAAGCTACCAGAAACCTATATTATCTTCTTTTGTAACTTTGATTTATTTAAAGAAGGAGAAGCAAGTTATGTTGTTGAAAGATATGTTAACGGAAAGAAACTATTCAATGATTTAGAACACCTTATTTTTATAAACTGTAAATATAACGATTTAAATAGTAGTATCGGCAAACTTATCCACGATAT
>CACYDF010000158.1 GCA_902773085.1 uncultured Erysipelotrichaceae bacterium | reverse complement strand
TTTAATTATTATATTTATATAATAATTAATTTCTTGAAATCTTATTCTCAGCCTAAATTTTTATAGTGTTAAATCCAAAAGACGGGCCTTTTTTCGCTTGTTTATAACCTTCGTAAAATTCGCATTCTTATATCGGTTTTTTATTTAACATGTTATAATTTTACGAATGGATGAAAATAGCATTTCTATCAATAATCGTGCCCTAGGTAAGAAAAAGAAAAAAGAAAAAAAAGAAAGAATATGGGAAATAGATTTTATTAGATCGATTCCTATCATCTTAGTTATGCTTTATCATTTATGCTATTACTTTTTTGATATCCCACCGGGAATCTTTTCTAATTATTATGATTTAGAAACTAAGTATCCTGCATATATGTCATTTATTGATTTCTGCCGAGATGATATTTTTTATAATCCTTTAATCTTAAAATTCTTTGAACCCTTCTTTGCAGGAGTCTTTCTTTTTGTTTGTGGAATAAGTTGTTCTCTATCAAGAAGTAATTTAAGAAGAGGAATCCTTCTTGGTTCATTTGCAGTCATCTTATCAGTTGGTACTTATTTTGCATCTGAATTTACTGGAATAAATATGTTCATAGTCTTTGGTGTAATCCACGTCATGGCTTTTTCAATTCTTGTTTATTACCTTCTTGAATTATTTTTCAAACTTGTCTTTAAAAAACAAGTACCCGCTATTTTATCTCTTGCTATTGGAATAGGTGTCTTAGTCTTTGGAATAATTGCTAAAAACTTTTTAGGATGGCAAAGTACACTTCCTTATAGAAGTTATCTAAAAAATATTCATAACATTGCTCTTGGTATTAATGCTGGTGGTGCTGATTATTTTCCAATCTTCCCTAATTTAGGAACTATCTTTTGTGGAATAGCTGTTGGAAAAGTCTTATATGGTAAAAACAAAAAGAGTCTTGTCCCTTCTTTATATTGCAAAGCCTTTTCTCCCCTTTGTTTTATGGGTAGACACACCTTATGGTTCTATTTCTTATCTACTCCAATATTTATCGGTTTAATTATTGGTGCGATGTTAATAATGGGATATAAGATTGACTTTGAAGCTTTATTATGAAAAAAGAGATATTAAATCTAACTTTATATCATCAGATTGAACAATATAGAGAAAGCAAAGTTACAGCTTTATATTTTCGAAACCACAAAGTATCTTTTCAAAAACTAATTGAAAAAGTAGATATTCTTGCAGATAAGCTTTACTATTTAGGAGTAAGAGAAAATGATGTTGTTACTCTTCTTGCACCAAATATCATTGAAACTGTTACTTCAATTTATGCATTAAATAAGATTGGAGCAATTATTTCAATTCTTCATCCTCTTTCAAGCCCAAATGACCTTGCTACTTCTTTAAAAGAAACAAAATCAAAATTTCTTCTTATCGTTGATGCAAGATATTATTTTTATAAAGAAGTCATAGATAAAGAAGATGTTAAAGTCTACTTCATCTCTGCAAGAGATGATTTATCAATAATAGAAAAAATCGGCTTTCATTTCTTATTTAGAAGAGAAAACTACTTTGTTGATAAATCACGCCTTTTATGTAACATTAAATATAAAAAGATACAATTTAATACGAATATTAATTCACTAAAACCAAGTTTCTATATTCAATCAGGTGGAACTACAGGAAAAAGCAAGACCGTTATTTTAAATGATAAATGTATTTCTTTCCCAGGAAGTAAATCAAGTCAAATCCTTGGAAGAGAAATAAAAGGTATCTCAATGATTGGCCTTCTTCCTTTTTATCATGGCTTTGGTATATCAATGGGCCTTCATGCACCTTTAATGAATGAAGCAGCTTCTTCTTTAATGATTAAATATAATATCAATGAAATAACAAGAAAGATAAGAAAGAATGAGCTTAATGTCTTAATTGTGATTCCATATCTTGCAAGAAAGTTATTAAATGAAAAGAAGTTTAAAGGATTTAAACTTAACAACTTATATGCAACTTATGTAGGAGCTGATAAAACTGATCCAAAGTTAATTGAAGAATTTAATGCAAAGATGGAAAAATATGGTTCTGAAAATAGACTCCTTCAAGGCTATGGACTAAGTGAATCAACAGCTGTTAACTTCGTTAATACAAATATTAATAGCAAAGAAGGTAGTGTTGGAAAACCTCTTGAAGATGTCAAAGTTATAATTACTCATCTTGATTCACTTGAAAAATGCAAAGAAGGTGAGGTAGGAAGAATTCTTATTTCTTCTCCATCAATTTGCCTAGGTTATTTAAATAATGATAATAAAGAACTTTTTACAGAGATAAATAAAGATAAGTATCTTGTCACTGGTGATTTAGGTTATCTTGATAAAGATGGTTATCTATTTATTCAAGGAAGAAATGTTGATGTAATTAAAATAGCTGGATATAATGTCTTCCCAGTTGAAATTGAACAAGTTGCCAATAAAGTAGAAGGAGTAATTAATTCTTGTGCAATTTTTTCAAATAATCAAAAACATCCTTATATCACTTTATTTGTGGAAACCAAAAATAAAGAAAGGAGATTAATTGATAATATTTATAAACACTTTAAAGACTATCTCCTTCACTATTCAATACCTGAAAAAATCATCTTAGTTGATAAACTACCTTTAACAAAACTTGGTAAGATTGATAAAAATAAAATAAAAGAAGAATATCACTTATAGTGATGCTTCTATCTTTTTAAGTTTATCCATTTTTTTATCAGAATAGTGATTTAATACTTGTATATATTTATAATCAAGTTTTTTCATTTCTTCTAATTCTTTTTCAATTTTGCTTCTAATTGAAGCAGCTAAATCAATAGGAGAAAGTTTATCATATTCTTCTGCATATATTGGATCGAGGAATTTAACTTGAACAGGATATTTTCTAATATGAACCTTTTTATCAAGAATTCTTTTATCTCCATATAAACAAACAGGGACAATTGGAATTCCAAGTTTAGTAGCTATTTTAAATGAACCAGGGTGAAATTCACCTAGTTTATATTCAGGTGGTTTAGCCCTTGTCCCTTCTGGGAAAATAACATATGATAAATCTTTATTTTCTTCTAATATCATATTGATTTCTCTAAATGCTAAAACTTCACTTCTTAAATCATCTCTATCAATTAGTACATTACCAATTGCTTTCATTCCATTATAAATAAGAGTAGGAAGAGTTTTAGTCTCTTTTTTAGAAACAAAGCCGATTGCTCTATCACATGCTAAAAACATAGTTATAATATCAGAAAAAGATTGATGGTTGGGAGTAAAAAGAACTTGCCCTTTACTTTTCTCAATTCCTTCAGAAAAAAGAACAATTTTAAATGATGATTTATTTAATCTATGTATCTCTTTTCTAAAAACTAAAGAACGGTATTTTTGAGAATATTCACTACCTTCTTCAGTTGCACATTTTTTAATAAAGTTATAATAAAGAATTAACTTTACAAACATCGGTGATAACTGTCTAATATTTTTTAAACTAATCATTTCTTAACCTTCGATTTATATATATTAACACTCACTGGATTAATCTTCGATAGGTATAAGTTATTTTGACTTAATGAGTTACTATCAGAAGATAATAGATGAATTATCTTTTCATCAAAAGAATACATAAACATTTCTCTTGTTGGATTAAAGATTAAATAATAATTACATTTTTTTAAGGAAAAAGTAATCTTTATTGCTCCACCAGGAAGCGAATCAAAATTAATATAATCAGTAATCTTTTTATAATCATCACCGGCTAAAACAATAAATTCTTTTTTAAGTTTTACTAGGTGAGAGAAAAACTCAATAAGTTCTTTTCTTTCACTAGCTACTTGATAATTGAATCCGTTTATATAATCACCAGCATTATATGTATTTCCTTCCATATTTTTAGATTGTCCGAATTCTTGACCCATATGAATAAAAGGAATACCAACACTAAAAATGATAGCCGTATTTATCATCTTAATTCTAGCTAAGATTTCTTCTTCACTTGCATCAGGAATTGCACATTTAATCTTATCATATAAAGTATAGTTATCATGGCATTCAACAAAATTAACTGTTTGATTAACATTTTTAAATAAGGGAGCAAAAGCAATGGAATTTGTTGAACCAAGGAAGGTATGTTTAAAACCATCAAAGTAATTAGTATCTCCAAGAAGATATCCTTGAATATGAAGTGATGATTCAGACGATCCACCTTTAACAACATCCCTATATCTATCATTAAAGAAAGCAAAGTCAGGTAACCACTCAGCATTTTGCATCGAAGAACATTCTTCTGATTTAAGCGAAGTTCCAAGGCTCCAACCTTCTCCAATAAAAATAAAATTCTTCTTAAGACTTTTTACCTTCTTGGCAAGAAGATTTAATGTCTCAATATCAATTAAAGCAGATAGATCAAATCTAAATCCATCGATATCAAGAAGAGATAATAAATATAAAGTTGAATCAATAATTAATTTCCTAACCATATAATTTCTAGATTCAAGTTCATTACCACATCCACTACCTTTTGATAAAGTTAAATCTTTGTTTAATCTATAGTAATAATTAGGAACTAAAATACTAAGTGGATTATATTTATCAGAAAAAACATGATTATAAACAACATCTAAAACAACTCTTAAATTTGATTTATGAAGTTGAGAAACCATCATCCTAGCTTCTTTTAATCTTGCATATGGATCATTAGGATTTGATGAATAACTTCCCTCTAAAGAAAAGAACATTAATGGATCATATCCCCAGTTATAAGAAGAGAAGGGATTATTTTCATCAACTGTTTGAAAATCCAGAATCGGTTGAAGTTGAACATGCGTAGGTTTGATATAATTTAAATAATCAATACCGACTTTCATCCCTGCTTCTTCTTTATGATGTTCAACTAGTCCTAGGTATGTTCCTTTGTTACTTAGTGATGTAAGAGAAGTCATATCCCTAACATTCGTTTCATAAATAATCGATGCCGTTGGTCCTAAATACTTATCAAGATATTGATTATTAGATGGAATACTTTTTATCTTTTCAACATCAATAACAAAACTATTTCTTGCATTTGCATCAGTTGAAAAAGAATATGGATCAATAACTTTGTAAGTAGTAGAAAAAAGTGTAACAAGAAAATGATATTTTGCTTTTTCATAATCTCCTAAAATAGTAATATCAAAGATACCATTATTAAGATTATGATTCATAATAAAGCTCTGTTTTTGTTTAGAATTATATTTTTGAATTACTAAAATAATCTGACTTGCAAAAGGAGAAAATAATCTAAAAGTAGATTTCTCTTTTGAATAAGTTAGACCAAGTTTTCCATCATATCGATATTTTTCTTCAAAGGCTTTATTATCAAGAGCAAGAGAAGAAAAATCTATAGGAACAAAGAAGTTATCACTAGTTACTAAAAAGTATTCAATTCCAGGAATAAAAGTAATATCTTTTGTATTAAAAAATAAGATAAAACTATTACTAGAATGGACTCGAGAATTTGAAGTAATTTCTAAGACACATTCGTCTTCTTTAAATATACGAAAGTTAGTTGAATTTGATAGATAAAAATTCAAGGGTATATGTAACTCTAGAACTTCATTTCTATAGATTGCAGACAATTTTTCACTACTCATATTTACTCACTTTCAACAAAAAATATTTTATCATACTAAAGTATGATAATCTACTTTTCAGATAAAGAAGATTTTATTTCAACAAATGACCTTGCAAATGTAGTTAAATATAAAATAAAATCAACTAGTTCTTCGTATTTAACTCTCTTTATTTGACTAATAACTTTAGTATATTCCATCACTTTGTGATATGGATAATTTAAACTCTTAATAAATGTTTGAGGATGGTTAAGTTTATCATATAAAAAAGCAAAAACTTGTTTTTTATTTTCAAGAAATACTTCTCTACTAAATCGAGATTGAAGTCTAGAAATAAAACTATTAACAAGTGTCATTAATTTATCTGCCTTGCTAGTTTTAAAAATAATATATAGTAATCCTTCTTTTCCATTAGATTCAATATCAGAAAGAAGAAGTTCACTACTACAGCTGCTTATTCCTTGAATAAAATCACTATTTAAATCAAAACAAATATATTTAGTTAAATATAGTAAAGTTATTGCAAGATTATTAAATCTTCCCATTAACTGATCAAAACTAGGAAGTTTGATTCCACAAGAAAGATAACTTATATCACTTTTAGTTGGGATTGATACAAAACCTTTTTTAATAAAAGAGGCATCCTCGTTATAGCTTTTTGTTTCATATAAATCCTGACCGTCAAAATAAGAAATAGAATTATTTAAAGATGCAAATAATTTTTTAATTTCTTTTTTTGATAATGGCCCACTAATATGAATAGAAATATTCTCACTTTTATATGCATCAATAAAGTAGTTACTTATTCCACCAATATATATTTTAGAAATATCGCTAGGTAAAAGAAGATTGCCTTTTCTCATAGGTGAGGAAGAAAAAAGGTTATCACATAAATATTTCTTTAACTGCAGACTAGGCTGATTATTTGATACATTTATATAATTAATAAAATTATCAATCATCTCTTCAGTAGGAGAAAAAGAATTTAACTTATTAATAAAATAAAGAATAATATCTTCACCAGAAAGGAAAGTATTAAACTGATAATAAGAACTGTGACAGTCAATATTACTTGTAAAAGTAATACTATTATTTAAAAGATATTTAAATAAGTCATTATCTTTTAAAGAATAAGAAATAAACTTTTCAAATAATAAAGATTCATCATTATCTTTATAACAAGAGCCTGAATTAATAATAAAAGTAATCGAAGTAAAATTATTCTTATTAGGAGTATAAATAAGTTTGATTCCTGACTTAGTAGTTTCAGTATAAGATTTAAGATTATAAAAAGTAGTTCTTGTCTTTTTCATCTAAATACTCCCATCATCAAAACTATTATAGTTTTTGATAAGTTTCATTGAATAGAATAAGTTTTTAATATCTTCTTCTTTAATATCAAACTTATAAAAGAAAGAAGAATAGTCCACATTAAAAAGATAATCTTGAATCAGTTTTAACCTCGATATCGCATCTTTATAAGAAGTTAGGAGTTTAGTCCCTTTTAATTTTTCAAAAAGAAGCATGTTGTTATCGATATTAATCTCATTTGAAAAGAAGTTAGTTATTTCTCTTTCAACAAGTTCTTTTTTATTTAAAACATTTTTAGATGAAAAAGAAATAGTTATCATACCCCTAATTCGAGATATATCAAAATAGTTAATATGACAATCAAGTTTATTACCTAAATATAAATTATTTCGAAGTGTTTCTTTAAATTTATCAATAATAATTGATAAAACTGAATAATCTTTCAACGTCTTTATTTCATCAAATTCAAAGATATAACCAAGAGTAGATTCTCCACTATTGTTATAAATATCTTTTACTTCAGGATTATAGTTAAAAGAATAAATCTCTTTTTTCTTACTAGTGTTATATGAAAGAAGATTATGATTTTTATCAATAATAATTTCTTGTAGTCTTGCCCTACTTTTTATTACTGATAGAATTCTTTCTACTTCTGAATAATTAAATGAATTTATTAAGTTGATATCTAATATAGGAAGTGAATAATTTATTCCACTATATAAAAGAAGTAGATCAAGAGATTGATTACTAAGTTTCTTATAATCAGCAACTGCTTTTTCTTTAGAAGTTACAATAATATAAGGCACTTCATCAAATCTATTTTCAATAATGTTGTTAATAAAAATATCAGTTTTTAAATATGAATTATTTAAATATAAATCAACTTTTTTATTATCAATTTGTTCGTAATAAATTTCAAGAATATATCCATCAGAATATGAATATGTATCAAACTTAAGAATACCCCTACTTGGATTTTTAATAAATGAAAAAGAAGTATCTGAATAAAAAAAGGAAAGAACCCGAGCAAAAACAAACAGGCTTTCCTTTTGGACTAATCCTTTATTTAAATAATACCTTTTAACAATGATTCTTTTAGAATATATATTTCCTAAAGAAATATTATTTAAATTATTTTCCACTTTAGAATCTTCTTAATACCTTATAAGTCCCACTAGTTATATCTCTAAGGATTACTCCTTCTCTTTCAAGAATTGAAAGGAACTGAGTTACTTGCTTTTGAGATAACTGCCAGAATTTAGTAATACTAGTTCTTGAACAAGTATTTGTATCTCTAACATATTCTTTAATTTCTTGGTATATTTGTTCGTTGCTCTTTTCTCCATCAGTTATATCAAATGAATCAGTAGGTGAGAAATCTAAGAAGTCAGCATTGTAAGAAGGAATTCCAGCACCTTGTTTAACATAATTTAAAACTCGATTAATATCTTCGTCACTGATATAAGGAGATTGGCATCTTATTAGAGTCTTATTACTTGGCGATTTGAAAAGTAAGTCACCTTTACCTACTAAAGTTTCTGCACCATTTTCATCAAGTATAACTCTTGAATCAACTTGAGTTGAACAAGATAAACCAATTCGGCAAACGATATTTGCTTTAACAATCATTGGAATTGCATCTTTAGATGGCCTTTGAGTTGCAATGATAAGATAGATTCCAGCAGCTCTTGCTTTAGCAGTTAATCGTTGAACAGAACTTGCAACTGCATCTCCTCCAGTTTGCATTAAATCAGCAAACTCATCAATAACACAAACAATGTCTGGTAATTCTTCCATTGTATCTTCATATCCGACTCTTCTTCTTCTATATTCAGCAATCTTAACACAGTTATTTCTTGATAGGATTGAATATCTTCTTTCCATTTCACTAATTAGTCTTTCCAAAGCAACAATTGCATTTTCTGGAGTAGAAATCACAGGGCAGAATAAATGAGGTTCCATCTCATATTTAGAAAATTCAACTTGCTTAGGGTCAATTAACATCAATTTTAATTGATTTGGATAATTTCTCATAATCAAGGTTGTAATTATAGCATGAACTAAAACTGATTTACCTGAGCCAGTTGTACCAGCAATAAGAAGATGTGGCATCTCATTTAAAGGATAAGTTATCATCTTATTTGAAATATCTTTTCCAATTGGTAGTAAAAGTCGATCAGAATCGTTTTTATTTATTTCACTAAATGCTGATTTAAATGAAACAGTCATCGTTGCAGCATTTTTAATTTCAATTCCTGATGTATCAGTTCCTTCAATAACAGTTTGAACTCTAACTGATGGATCACCTTTTAATGCAATTTGAATTTGTTTAGTTAAACCAAGAAGACGATCAGCTTTAACTCCAGCACCAGTTTTAACATGTAATCTAGTAACTGAGGCACCAATTGTCATTGATGTAACTTTAGCAACAAGGCCAAATTCTTTAAAGACTTCATCAATAATTCTTGCTTTCTTTGCTCCTTCTTCAGCATTAAATTTAATCTTATCAGAATCATCTATTGCCGTAAGTAAAGATGCATCAGGAAGAGGATAAGAATATGTTCTAGGTCTAGCTGAGACAAACTGCATTAGTTCAGCTTTTCTTCTTTCTGCTTCTTGTAACTTTCTATTTCTTCTTTCTAGCCTTTCTTTTGTTTTCTTTTCAAAATAGGCAGCATCAATCATTGCTTGTTTTTCTTCTTCTGATATTTCTTCTTCCTCTTTTTCTTCTTGTTGAACTTGTTGAGATAAATTAAATGAGAATTCTTTATTATCTTCTATCTTTTGACTATCATTGAAGGAAGAAAACATATCTTCTTTATTATTACTACTTCCAAGTCTGTCATCATTATCAGAATCAAATGAAAATGAAGTTTCTTCTTTTAAAGAAAAGTCATCTTTGCTAGAAGAAAAAGGAGAAGGTTCTTCGACTTTTGCTTTTGGAGTATTAAACTCATTTTCAAAAGGCTTATAATCAGGTGTTTCCATCTCTTCATCTTTATTTAAATAATCACCTGGCTTATAATCAGGTGCTGTTTCAAATTCTGGTTGAGATAGGATTGAAGGATTATAATCTTGTGGATTGTAATCTTTTAATTGTTCTTCTTCAATATGTTTTTGATAATCACTATCTGATAAAGAACCACCAGTATCAGATTCAACATTGACTTTTGAAGAAACTTTTCTTTCTTCTTCAAATGCTTCCTTTGAAATAGCTGTTGTATCTGACGAAAAAGCTGAATTACTAAATGAATTTTTGTTACTTGCTGTCATCTCAGGAATAGTAGGAGCAACAATTTGTTCTTTAATATCTTCAATAGATGCAACATCTTGATTGTGATTTAAAGGAATCTCAACAAAGCTTGATTCAGGCTTAGAAAAGATTTCTTTTTCATCAACTGGTTTAATATATTTCTTATCTTGAATAAAAGCGCCTTGAGTATAGAATGTTGAAGTAGTATGTGAAGAATTTGCAATCGGAATTCTTTTTTCATTAGTTATTTTAAGTTTTTCTTCACCTGCTTCATTTTTCTTTCCCTTAGTTGAATAAGGAGAGACATATTTCTTTTCTTTCGCACGAGAAATTGAATCTCTAATTTTATAAATAATTTTTGCAACTGGTTCGTAAGAAAAAAGGAAGATAGCAACTAAAATCATTAAAGAGAAAAAGATTCCATCTCCGATGTAGCCCCAGATGGAAGAAAAAAGAAGGACAAAGAATAAACCAAATATTCCACCACCAAGTCCACCAAGTCCATTGAAATTATCTATTCGCATTGATGAAGAAGAAAAAGCCTTCATCTTGTCGTTATAGACATATATTAAATCAGCAATTTTTAATGAATGATTGTTAACAAGAACATAGTAGCTACCAAAAGAAAGAAGAGCAACAGTAAGAAGGGAAATAGCAACATAATATTTTTTATTATCAATTCTTTTTGGAAATCTTCTTGCAAAAATAAAATAAACACCTAAAGCAAATAAAGCAAGAAGAACAACTGGATAAAATAAACCAAAAAGATAACTAAAGATAAATGTAAAAAAATGACCAATCCCTGTTTGAATTGTTGCTGTAATTATGACAAAGGAAACTAAAGAGATTCCAATAAGAATCATAAAGAGTTCTCTTTCGTTTATTTTTTTCCTTTTTGACTCGTCCATTAAGTACCTCAAAAACCAAAAAATATTATAGCATATTTTGACAAATAACTATTTTGCTAATATAACATTTATTATCATACATAAATAATAAAAATATATGCTGGTTTTGGATAAGAAAGTTGGATTATCTATTTTTGTTTATAGAATAGTAATACCTACCCCTTGTAGGTTGTAGATACCCCACAAAAAAAGTCCTCTAAATTAGAGGACTTTTCATTTATAAACCAGAAATATGTCGTATTTGATCGTTTATCTTGTTAACAAGGACTTGAGCTTCAGCATCACTCTTGTTATATATTTCAAAATAAATCTTTACTTTTGGTTCAGTTCCAGATGGTCTAATTGCAACATATCCACCATCTTTGAAATCATATCGTAAACAGTCAGTTCTATCAATATCATTATCTCCAATTGCAACACCAGAATTAGTACCGATATTGATAATGGTTCTCTTTAAATAATCAGTGATGGTTTTAACTCTTAATGTTCCAAGAGATTCAATCATTGTTGAACGAAGTTTGTTTATTCCATTTTTAACTTTTTCTAATGAACCAACACCTTTGATTGTAATATTCTTTTGAGTATTATAAAAAGTTCCTGTTCGATTACAAAGTCTTTCATATGCTAAATCAAGAGTAAGACCTCTTCTTAAATAATATTCACACATATCAGCAATGGCAATAATAGCTTGAAGTGAGTCTTTATCTCTTACTAAATCAGTAAGTAAGTATCCATAACTTTCTTCAAAACCAAATAAGAACTTTTGAGAATTAAATTTGACTTTATCAATTAAATTACCAATATATTTAAAACCTGTTGCAAGAATTCTTATTGTTACTCCATAATATTCACAAATTCTTTGAGCTTGAGTAGAAGAAACAAATGTCGTACAAACAACACCAGAAGAAGGAAGTTCATTTCTTTCTTTTAAAACAGATAATTTGTATTCAAGAAGTAAAGCACCAATTTGATTACCAGTTAAACGACTTATTTTTCCTTTTGAATCAAGGAAAGCTAAACCACATCTATCAGCATCTGGATCAGTAACTAAGATTAAGTTATATTTATTTACAATATTTGAATTCAAATATGCAATGGCTCCAGAATAGGCAGCATCGTTTTCAGGATTTGGATCATCCATACCAGTAAAGTCTGGATCAAATTTGTCTTGACCAGGAACAACTGCAAAAGGATATCCGGCCTTTGTTAAAAGCATTGGAGCAACAACACAGTTACATCCGCAACTTGGAGAAAAGACTATTCTGGTTTTCTTAATTCCACCAAAGGAATTTCTAAATAACGAAGTCTTTGCTTCTTCATTAATATATTCAATATCAAAATCATTTGTATCATCTAGATATGTAACTATACCAAAGTGGTCTTCATCAACAGGATGATATTTAACTGATAATTCATCAGGTAAAGAATTAATTATACTAATTAATTCATCAATAGTTTCATATACGCCTTGACATCCTTTTTCATCATAAAACTTATATCCGTTATATTCTCTTTGATTATGACTTGCAGTTATCATAATTCCACCTAAGCAGTTGAGTTTTCTAATTGCATAAGATAATTCTGGTGTAGGATGAGGATTGTGGAATGTATATACTTTAATACCTTGTTCAATAAAGACTTTACAAGCAATATCTCTAAATTCTTTTGAATAATGTCTATTATCAAACGAAATAGCAACACCTCTTGAAGAAGCTTCTTGTGATCCGAATCTATTTAAAATAAATCTCGAAACACCAATAGTAGCTCTTCTAACTGTTAAAGAGTTCATTCTAGAAGTACCAGGACCAAGAAGGGCTCTTAAACCTGCAGTACCAAAAGAAAGATTTGAACCAAACATTTCTTCAATAGTAGCTTTGTTACATGTTTGAATAAATGCTTTGTCTTTATCACTTACTAAATCTGACTTTAACCAAGCATCTCTTTTTTCTTGAACATTTTCCATATGATAGCCTCCCTAACTGATAACTACATATTTATTTTAATAAAAATAAAAAATAGTATCAATTACTATTGTTATATCTTATATATTTACTTCTTGTTTTTATTAAAAAAGGGCAATACATATGTATTACCCTAGAATTAACAAATTAATATTTGAAATACTATTATAGTTTTAATATAGCTGGTATTTCCATATCTTCTTTATGTAGGTCTTTTCTTTCTACAAATCCAAGTTTAAGATATAGTTTTCTAGCTACTTTATTCTCTTCTTCATAGCTAAGCCAGATAGCTTCACTTTTCCCAGCTGGGAATGACTTAATAAATTCAATAGCTTGTTTTATGGCATCTTTTCCATATCCTAAACCTTGATATTTCTTATCTATCATAAATCTCCAAATGTAGTAATAATTCTTTGGTAAACCATAATCGCGTGTTGCCCAAGGGCAGTTATATGCAATCATAATAAAGCCAACTGGTTTTTTACCAAGATATATTCCAAAAGGATAGACCTTCATCTTTTCTTCAGTCATTGCAAAATATGCATCAATTAAACTAGCCTTATTAGGAGCAACAAAACTCTTTTGACTTTTATCAACTTTAAGAGAAGTAATCTTATCATAATCATTCCAAAGTATTTTTTCTAAATGTATCTTTTCTTCCATGTGAATATGAAACTAATACTATTTCAGTTGTCCACAAATTTGTGGACAACTTGATTTATTACAATTAATTAATACAAACATATAATTATGATTTATTACTCTTTTTCTCTATTTGATTCCAACGTATTGTAAATTTTAGAGGCAGAATCTTTATCATCACACTGAATCTTAAATGTTTTGCCACAGAAGATAAATGAAACAATTGCCCCAGCTATCTTTGTTTCACTAATAAACTTCATATTACATGAAAAATCACCTACTCTAATTATTCCATTATTAATCTCAACTTTACTTATATGTACCACTTGACTGCTTGATTCTTTTTTTACTATTTCCGGGTCTTCCTTGGCTTCTTCTATTTCAATTGGCATTTCATTAGTATTAATATCGTTATTCTCTTTCAAAGGTTTTTTTATTTGTGAATACTCTTTACGATATGAGGCTATACTAAGTCTTTCATAATCTTCTAGTAAATTTGCATGAGAGATAAATAAAAGGCCAGTAGCAGGCCCAACTAAAAGGCATAAAGCAGCAATAAGAATTAAAAGAAAAACAGTCATAGTATTATATCCTGCCGTTTGAATTACATTACCAAGAATCGCCAAAGAAGAAATTGCACCACTAGTAAATGAAATTAAACAAATTACTCCAATACCTCTAAAATATTTAACCATAACATCCCCCTAAAAACATAACTATTATATATTTTAAAAAACTATTATACAAATACTATCAGTTGTCCACAAAATAACTATTATACCCGTCTTTTGGATTTAACACTATAAATTAGGGGTTATATCCAAAAGACAGGTAAAAAATAGTATCAATTATTATTGTTTTCGAATTGCAAGATTTTTCTTCACTGTTACTTATAAAAAGTAATTTCCCATAATAAACAAAGAAAACTTAAACTACAAATGTAACAAAATAATTAAAAATAACTCTTTTAATTT
Source organism: uncultured Erysipelotrichaceae bacterium (assembly GCA_902773085.1). GTDB lineage: Bacteria > Bacillota_I > Bacilli_A > RFN20 > CAG-288 > Enterosoma. The sequence goes on along the minus strand of CACYDF010000158.1, from coordinate 54 downwards.
GCAAATATATAGTAGGAGGGAAATACTAAAGTGTTTTCCTTTATATTTCGGTTG
>CACYDF010000157.1 GCA_902773085.1 uncultured Erysipelotrichaceae bacterium | reverse complement strand
TTTAATTATTATATTTATATAATAATTAATTTCTTGAAATCTTATTCTCAGCCTAAATTTTTATAGTGTTAAATCCAAAAGACGGGCTTAATTAGTTTTTCATCTAAAAAACTATTTATTAAAAACTACATACCTGTTTCAACTACTATTGACTCTCTAACTGAAGAGATAGAAAGTGTATAATATAGTAGATTAAATTAACTTTTTGTTATTTTAATAGTAATATTTGATAAAATATTAATGTTGTTGTAATCGGAGGATTAAAAAATGGGATTTAAAAACGTTGTTATCGCAGGTGGTGGTGTATTAGGAAGTCAAATTGCTTTCCAAGCTGCTTACTGGGGAAAAGATGTTACTATTTGGCTTAGAAGTGAAAGTTCAATCTCTAGAACTAGACCTAAGATAGAAGCTTTAAAAGCTGAATACGAAAAAGCTATCCATTTAATGGAAAAGAGCAGAAGCGTTTCTATTTGGTGTAATGGTATTTCTAAAGTAGATTCTTTTGATTCTAAAGTCTGCCTAAAAAGAGTTGCAGATGCATATAAGAGAATTAAAATAGAATTAGATATTCATAAAGCATGTGCTGATGCTGATATTGTCATTGAATCAATGGCAGAAATTGCAAAAGAGAAAACTGCTTTCTATAAGATGTTAGCTCCAGTTCTTCCAGAAAAGACAGTCTTAGTTACTAACTCTTCAACTTTACTTCCATCAAAATTTGCTGCAGCTACAAAAAGACCACAAAAATATTTATCTTTACATTTTGCAAACCATATCTGGAAACAAAATATTGCTGAAATTATGTCTCATGACAAAACAGATAAACAATATGTTGATCAAGTAGTTGCTTTTGCAAAAGAAATTGGTATGGAACCAGTTCTTGTTAACAAAGAAAAAGCTGGATACTTATTAAATTCACTTTTAGTTCCATTCCTTCTTTGCGCAATGGATTTATATGCTAATGGTGTCTCTGATCCAGCAAGTATTGATAAAGCCTGGAAGATTTCTACTTCTTCTCCACAAGGTCCATTTGAAATTTTAGATATTGTTGGACTTGAAACTGCTGCAAATATTTGTGAAAAATATGTATCAGTTCCTGGCTTTATTTCACCACTATTAAAGAAGATGATGTTCCCATATAACTTTAAAGGAATGTTAAAGATAGTTAGAGATAAGATTGCTCAAGGAAAAACTGGTAAAGCTGCTGGTGTAGGATTCTACAAATACAGTTCTAAGTAATACCAAATTATTAATTCAAATATTATAAAGATATTACCAGGTGTACACCTGGTAATATTTTTTTTAGTAATAATCTACTCTTTTTGAATTATTGTATATTGGCTCATACTGGTTTTCTTTCGGATCTATTCCAGCAAGTCGACATATTTCTTGATGACACCTAATAATTAAATCTTCTTCTTGTTTATCTATTGGAAGTGATTCATCTTTATATAAAGGAACACCTATATGAAGAGTATATCTTCCAGGTTGATGAAATAACTTCTTTCTAATTAATCCTGGTTTACGATACGAAAAAGCTAGAGGAAGAATAGGTTTGTTATTTCTTATTGCAAAATGGCTAGCCCCTCTTTTAAATGGTCGTATCGGTTTATAATATTCCCACATGCTTCCTTCTGGATATATATGAAGCCATCCTCCTTTTTGAATAAAATTATCAACTACTTTTATAAATTCTTTTGTCCCATCAAAACTAGTAGGAATTGGAATGCCACCTGTAAGTCTTACTAAAGTAGCATTTTCACCTTCTAAATTTCTAGCCCATGCTAAATATCTAGGTTTGAATGGTCTTATCCCATCAAGGATAGCAAGATAATCCCAAAAGTTTACATGGTTACAACAAGATATAACTCCTTTATTTAAAACTTCTTTATATTTACGGATGTTCTTTCTTCCTTTTATTTTTAATCCTAGTTTTATTTTATTTAGATATATAACAAGAATTCTAATTACAAATCTGACTAATTTTTGTTTAAATACAAAAGATTTGCTTTTATCTATATATGGATAATTCTTATCTAAAACGATTTTGTGTTTTTCTTTTATTTTTATATAGTGACTTGAAGTATCTTCAGGATATGGATACTTTTTTGTTTTAGGGTCAAATGTTTCTTGATTTTTCATAAAAATATTATAAATTATTTGGTTTATTGAAAATGGTTATTTTTAATATTTTGGATATGTTTATCTATTGTAATAGTATAAGTGTTTTGTAAATAGTTAATTCTATCTTGGATATAATTAATTTCCTTTGTTGTTAAATATCTTTTTACTTCTAACTTGGTATACCATAAATAAAAAGATTCAAGTGAAAATATGTTTCCTTCACATCCTAGATCATAGTTTACTTCTCCACTAGTAAAAATAACTATATTATGGCAGTAATATTTCTTATTAAGCTTTTCAAATATATATTTACTATGAGTCGCATTTTGTTTTACTGGATTGTATATTATATTTTCTTTATTACCAATAACTTGCTTCCAGTTATTTAAAAATCTTTTTCCATATATTTTTCCATGATAATCTTTAGTCTCTATTACAAAGATTCCTTTATGAGAAATGAAAATATGGTCTATCTGTATCGAATATGTTTTTTCCTTATTTCTACTTGCTAAAAAATTATTAATAACTACTTCTTCTTTTTCTTTTATTTTATTTAATAATTTTGATACTTTTTCTTCTCCACTTTCTCCACTAAGCTTTTTCTTTTCCCTTTTTATAAAAAGAGAAAAAATAAATATGATTATAACTAAAGTAAATACTAGCGTAATTAAAAGAGTAACTGGTAACATATAGGAATATAATATCAAAGATATTAATACAAAATCAAAGTAGTTATTGATTTGTTAAATATTTAGATTTAAAATATTATCCTACGGGGACGAATTGGTCTCGACAGGCAAGAATGATGTCTCAGGGCAGTAAGGTGGTTGCTAACCTCACAAGAATAAGTGATAAAAAAAATTCAATGTTACACGTTCCTGCCATGAATTCCATGGCATGTATGGCCTAGTCCATATATTCTGAGCTTATAAACTCATAACGTGGGTAAAGAAAGATCTTTCTAGTTTATTTATCTTTACCTAAGGAGAACTAGAGTATAGTAAGGAGTTCACACTTCCTTCTTATTATCCTAATTAGAAGTGTTAGGTATCTTAAAATTTGTTCCTTAGGTTAAGATACTTAAATGATAAGGAACTAAACTGTAGGCCTGATTCGGAAGTTTTGTTTGGACACGGGTTCGACTCCCGCCGTCTCCACCATTAGAGTTAAGTATAGCTGATACGTAAGTATTGGCTATTTTTTCTTTTATAGGCATAAATACTGCAAATATTAATGATTTATAGGGTA
>CACYDF010000156.1 GCA_902773085.1 uncultured Erysipelotrichaceae bacterium | reverse complement strand
GGATGTCCAGAAACCCTTAAACATAGTTATGATCTATGGAGAATCATGATTGATAAAGATTATCAAAATAAAGGATATGGCAAAGATTCGGTTAAGTTGGCTCTTGATTATATCTTAACTTTTCCTGATGGAGAGGAAGATATTATTACTACAAGTTATGTTGAAGGTAATAAAGTTGCTAAACATATATATGAGGCCTTCGACTTTGAACCAAACGGAGATAATTACGAGGATGAAATTACTTTAGTACTCAAGGTAAAATAAAGGTGTAGCATTTAACTGTTTCTAGTAGCATTTTGCCTACCGCTGTAGCATACAGGCAGCAAAACGTAGCAATTGTATTATTTCTATAGTTTATTTCCATTAGAGTTAAGTATAGCTGATACAATAGTATTGGCTATTTTTTTAAATACTGCAAATATTAATGATTTATAGGATATTTTTGCTATAAGTATAGCAGTAATAGTATATATAAATCGTTAAAACTACTACTTACTATATATAGAAATACTTATAGAAGAATATATCAATTTTCACATATACCCCCACGTGACACGTGACAAACGTGGCAGATACTAGTGACATGCTTGATTAATGGATAAAATATGCATATCATACCTAAGTGTCACATCTGCCACACCAGTCACACGTCACTTATATATATGCTTAAAAATATAGGTTTAGAAGGTGCACCTTCATCTATAGAGGGTGCGTTGTATTAACAATACTTACCTTTCACAATATGAGATGTACAGAGTGACACCCTAGTTGTATCACTTTTTTTCTTTTTTAGTCCTAGATATATTGAAGAAATTGACTCACAAGAAATTACGACAAATAACTTACGACAAAATGGAATTTTGTACATAAATATTAATGAATCACCGATGCTCAAACTACAATTTTTATTAAAACTTGCAAAAAAAGTAGGTGATATAAATGAAAATGAAAAGATTATTTTAGATATTATTTTAAAAAATCCTAAAATAACGATAGCTGAAATGTCTATTAAATCAAACAAATCTATTAGAACTATTAACAGAATATTAACTTCGTTAAAGGAAAAAAATTTACTAAAACGAATGAATTCTAATAAAATGGATATTGGGAGGTTTTGAAATGATTATTGATTCATTTGACAATAAAACTAAACCAGCAATGTCATTAAAAGATTTTTACGGTGATAAAAAAGAAATAATAGAAATTTGCCTTATTATTTTTTCTAAAGAAATATACAAATATATTCTTAAGAATTATGAGTGCACAGTTATAGGAACAATAACAGCTTGCAATGGAGAATATCCAATATATAAGTTCAATTATGAAGGAAAAATATTCGGATTCTATTTAACAATGACTGGATCAACTTTGGCTTCACAATTTGTAATTGAATCTAGTTGGATTACAGGGGCTTCTAAGTTTGTTATGTTCGGCTCATCTGGTAGTCTAAATAAGGAAATTACAACTAATAAATATATAATTCCAACCGAAGCCTATAGAGATGAAGGCATGAGTTATCACTATGCTCCTGCTAGCGACTATATTAAAATCAAAAATCACTCAATAATAAAGAAAATTCTCGATGAGTTACATTTACCAAATATCGAGGGTAGAATTTGGACCACCGATGCATTTCTAAGAGAAACAAAAGGACAAATTAATAAAAGAAAAAAAGAAGGGTGTATTGCGGTCGAAATGGAAATTGCAGGAGTCGAATCTGTTTGTGATTTCCATAATCTAGAATTATATTGTTTTATAGTTACTGGTGATATTCTTTCTGAAAAAAAATATGAATTAGAAGGATTACATAATGCAAATCATAGTTTAGATAAGTTGTTTGTTGCACTTGAAATTGCTAAAAGATTATAAATATAAGGTGTATTAATTATATACACTTTTTGATAAGAGTGCTAATAATTTTACACGATTACAAGGTGGGTGCTAAAATCTATTAAAAATAAATACTCCAAAAATGATTATAGAGTTTACCAAAACAACTACATTAGAAACTATACTATATTCATTTATGATAAAAGACTAGTTTTAAACAAAAAACCAGAAGAAATAGCAAAATAAAAACTTGTAAATTAATTAATAAAATGATAACATTATCACTGAACAGTTTTAATTATGGAAAAAGTTATTAAACACAACAAAAAAATTATTAGACTTAATATAAATTTATTCTTCTTCGTTTTAAACCTAATTCAACTAGGTTTAGTTGTTTGGTATGGAATGAATTTTAAAAATAGAAGTGGAGTACAAGCATTATTAGAATTCTTAAATTCTTTTGCTCTTGGTGTAACTTCTTCTTTAGCAGTATTACTTAATATTAAGATAAGTAAATCCAGTGGAATTCGTGTTGTTTCTAAAGAAATAAAGGCAAAAGCAGTTGTTCAACCTACTAATGAAGCACCTCAAGTAGTTAAACAAACTACACCTGAACCTTCTAAACCAATTATTACTCCTACTGTACAACCTAAAGTTGAACATTTTTCTAACCAACCTTCAAGTGCACCACTAGGTTCTTTCACTCCTACTGCTCCTACTGCTCCTACTGCTCCTACTACGCCTACTACTCCTGCTGCTCAAGAAACTCAAGAAACTCAAGAAACTCAAGTAACACAAGAAGTACCTGCAACTCCTTCTGCACCTGTTACTCCAGAAGTACAAACTCCTCAAGTTCAACCAAGTGTTCAACAACAACCAAAAGTTCAACCAAATGTACGACCTCAAGTTCATATGCCAACAGTAGAAATCCCAACTATACAAATGCCTAAACCTCAATTAGATTCTCTAATGCAAGAAACTGAAGCAAATAATATTGTTGAAGCAAAAGTAGTTGAAGAGCCTCAAGTTCAACCTACTCAAACACAACCTCAAGTTCAAACTCAGCCTCAACCTCAGCCACAAGTTCAATCTCAAACAACTAATCCTCAATCTATGGATGAACAACAAATTAATTTCTTATATCAATTCCTTGGCCAATTAACTAGTTTAGAAGATGATATTAAAAAGTTAAAAGATTTACGAGATCACAATCAAGATAATGCTATTGTTGAATTAAGAAATAAGACTAGTGAAAAAATTGATGCTCAAAGGCAATATCTTGCCCCTATTACTCGTGCAAGCAGAAAATCTAATTATGTAGTTGCTTGCTGCAATATAATTGAAGACTTCCATAAGAAGGTTGGTGACCTTCTTGATACCATTGATGATAAAACAATTATTATGCATGTTAATAGATTACGTTTAAGAGATCATTATTTTGATAAATTCGATGAATTATATAAAGAGCTTGAAGATATAAGAATTGAATATCCTGCCCCTTTTGAAGCATAGGATATTCTTACTTTATTTAAAATGTAAGTGCTGATTATAACTATTATCCCTTTTAGGGATAATTTTTATTTTACATACTCTTAACAAACAAAAATAATATTCAGTGTATTCTTGCTATTTTTTTAAAATAAGTCATGTTTTCTTATCTAACAAAAATGCAAGAACTTGCAAAAATTTTAGTTTAGTCTTTGATTTATTGAAATAATAATCATATAATAAAAGTGCAAGAACTTGCAAAAATTTTAGTTGGAGGGATATTTCATGATTTCTAGAGATGGCTATTTACATAATCTAATAGATAGGATGAATAATGGTATGATAAAAGTTATTACTGGAATTAGAAGGTGTGGTAAATCTTACCTACTATTTGAGATTTTTTATAATTATTTATTGCAAAGTGGAGTAGATGAAAACCATATTATAAAAATACAATTAGACGATAGATTGAATATTAAATATCGCGATCCAGATAATCTTTGTGAATATGTTTATAGCAAAATTACTGACAAAAAAAATTATTATATCTTGCTTGATGAAGTCCAATATGTAAGTGAATTTGAAGATGTTTTGAATTCTTTTTTGCACATAAAAAATGCAGATGTATATGTAACTGGAAGCAATGCAAAATTTTTATCTTCTGATATTATTACTGAATTTAGAGGGAGAGGAGATCAAGTGCATTTATCCCCACTTACTTTTAAAGAATTCTTTGATTATTGTCAAATGGATTTTGATGATGCATGGAATGAATATTCTATGTATGGTGGTATGCCGTTTCTACTGACGTGTAAAACAAACGAACAAAAAATTAAATATCTAGAAAACCTATTTACAGAAACTTATATTAAAGACATTGTTAATAGAAATTCCATAAATAATACTGAAGCTTTAGAAGATTTACTTAATATTGTTTCATCAAGTGTTGGTTCATTAACAAATCCTAACAAATTATCAAATGCATTTAAATCTATTAAGAATTTAGTTGTTGCACCTAACACTATCAAACAATACTTAGATTACTGTGTTGATTCGTTTCTAATTCGAAAAGCAAATAAATATGATGTTAAAGGAAAGAGATATATTGACACACCACTCAAATATTATTTTACAGATATAGGTTTAAGAAATGCTAGGTTAGGCTTTAGACAACAAGAAGAAAACCACATAATGGAAAATATTATTTATAATGAATTAGTAAATCATGGATATCAAGTAGATGTTGGAGTTGTTACTATCCATGAAAAAAACAATAACAATAATTATGTGCAAAAACAACTAGAAGTTGATTTTGTTTGCAATCTTGGGTACGAAAGAATATATATACAATCTTCATTAAATATTGATGATATTTCAAAGAAAGAAAAAGAAAAGAAATCTTTAATTAAAATAAATGATAGTTTTAGAAAAGTCATTATTGTTAAAAATAATATAAAAAAATGGAAAGATGAAAATGGAATCTTAATTATTGGGCTAAAGGAATTTTTGACTTGCCCTGATTCAATAAAATCTTAATTAATATTATTGTCATAATATTACAAACATGAAAGCTCTAATTGGCTTTAATCAAATAAATTATTCTTATTTATATATAAAAAAGGGCTACTAAGATAAATTCCTAATAGCCCTTTAATTATTTTCTTTTTTATTCTATCTTTTTATAAATTAATCTGATATTATTATTTCTTTTATTTTTCAACTACTTCTTTTTTAACTTCTACTTTTTCTTTCTTTTCAATTTTTGGTAATAATGGAATATTATTATCTTTTGCAAATTTAATATTCTTAGTAATTAAATAATAGTCAATCGGAATTAATAAAAGAAGAGAAATAGCAATAACAATCCACGCATAAGAGGAAGCATATCTACCACTAATTGGATTACTTGAATCAATTACTATTTTTAAAATTAACGAAATAATAACAAATATATTTAATACTCCACATCCACAAAATGATAATAAAGGATATAATTCTTTTTTCTTAGTATAGAAGACATGGGAAACAATAAGACATGCTAAATCTAAAATAACAAAAGCTAATAAAACATATGCAACTGCTTTTGATGCATAAATTAAAAGCAAAGGACAAAGAAGACCTCCAAAAAGCCAAACTATGTACATCCCTAAATATACTCTGCTAAGTACCTTGTTTTTTTTCATATTTTTCCCCTCCTAAAAAAAGTTATATTGATAATTCTTATTTGCTTTAACAAACACATTTTCAAGTTGCTTAGAAATATTAATTTCATTATCACTAGATGAAAACATCTTTATAATATCATAGTCTTTATTACTTACTAATAATTCGTTATTAATTAAAGATAGTTCAACCATAGATTTGTTTTTATCATCTACAATTATATTTTGCTTTATTTCATTTACTGGGTATCCATCACTAATATTGATAAACTTTGTACGGTTAAAACCTTGACCTTCTTTTTCAATATAATAAAACGAACTTATATCATTACTTAGTGTATTAAATAATCTATACATAGATATCTTTTTTTCTTCATCTTTATTAAATTTTAAAGTACCAAAAGAATCGAGTTTAGAATTAGTAACATTTAAAGATATATCGTCATAATCAATAACAAATAAAGAATCACTTGTTTTAAAGTAACACTTTGAATATTTTTCTTCTTTAAAAGAATCATATAATTTATCTGATGCATATGAATCATATAAAATATTTAAAGATATAGTGCTTTTATCTAAATCATTATCTTTTAACAAAGATAAATATTCTTCACTAACATTTACTCTAATAACATTATCTTCTTTAAATTCAATATTAATTTTATTTGTATCAAATATTGAAGAAGAGATTTCAGATAATAATTCTTGTTTCTTATTATTATTAACTGGATCATTATTTATATAATCTAAACCTGTTTTTTTAAAGTTAAAAAGTTCATTCCATATTTCATATATAGGACTTGCAAATATTGAATAGTTTCCATATGTTTTAGAATAATTATATGCTTCTAATAAAATATCATATGCGTACTTATCTATCTTAATATCTTCATTTAAGTGTTTATTTAAATAACTGATTCCAAAATAGGATTCGTCTTTATTTTCATTACTAAGTAATGAAAAATTCTTTTTCATAATAGCTGTATAATTACTTTTTATCCTTTCTTCACTTTGAGCAATCTCTTTACTTTTACCTTCTAAATAAAAACCACATTCGTAATTATTATCATATTCACTAGAAATTAAATGAACTCCACTTTTTTTAGAAACAAGAGAAACAATACCGATAGAAATAAATGTCGCTGCTACTCCTAAGACAATAACAAAAGCAGCTATTCGTAAACCGATATGTTTACGATTTAATTCAATCTTGTTTTGTTCCATCAGAGATTACTTGCCTCCTCTGATTTTTTTGTATTCTTCAATTTCTTTCTTATTACCAAAAACAAAATGATTATGACCAATATCAACAAGCTCTGGTTTATCAACAGAATAATCATGCATCTTTGGATCATAAGAGAATAACTGCTTTTTCTTTTCTAAAATTGGGTCTGGAATTGGAATTGCAGACATTAAAGATTTTGTATATGGATGAAGAGGATATGCAAAAAGTTCTTCAGTTTGTGCAATTTCAACAATTTTTCCTAAATGAATAACAACGATTCTATCTGAAATAAATCTAACAATAGATAAATCGTGTGCAATAAAAAGATATGTTAAACCTTTTTCTTTTTGGAATTTCTTTAGTAAGTTTAATACTTGTGCACGAATAGAAACATCTAAAGCGGAGATTGGTTCATCAGCAACAATAAATTCAGGTTCCATTACAACGCTTCTTGCTATACCTACTCTTTGTCTTTGCCCTCCAGAAAATTCGTGAGGATATCTAGTTAAATGTTCTGGTAAGAGTCCAACTTCCTTAATAATATTTTCAACTTTATCAATTCTTTCTCTTTCATTTTCGAATAGATTAAAGTTAGTTAAACCTTCACTAATTATATATTCAATAGTTGCTCTTTCATTTAAACTTGCTGCTGGATCCTGGAAAATCATTTGGATCTTTCTAACAAGTTCTCTTTGTTCATCTTTATGTAATTTACCACTAATCTTTTTCCCTTTATAATAAATTGCACCATTAGATAAAGGATTAATTCTTACTATTGCTCGACCGATAGTTGTTTTTCCTGAGCCTGATTCACCAACTAAAGAAACAGTTTCTCCTTTATTAATATCAAAAGAAACATTATCAATTGCTTTAAAAACTTTTCTTCCTCTACCAAAAGTAATATCAATATTTCGTATTGATAAAATAGGGTCTTTTCCTTCAACATAAGGAATTTCGTTTGGAGTATTATCTTCAGGTCCAACAAAAGTGTATTTTAAATACTTTACAATTTTGTCTTTAAGTTTAATAAAGAAGTTCTCTTCTTTATTAACATTATTAACTTTATTATCTTTCTTTTCCATTATTTTTTACCTCCTGAAGCATAAATCTTTGTCATCTTCTCATGAAGGTTTTGAATAATCTCTGGCTTTTGAATCTTTGGAGATCTTGGATCAAGAAGCCAAGTCTTTGCACTATGATGTGAATTAATTTCAAACATTGGTGGTTCTTTTACAAAATCAATAGCCATTGCATATTCGCTTCTTGGAGCAAAAGCATCGCCGACAATCTTATTATATAAAGATGGTGGAGTACCGCTAATTGAGAATAAGTCATCTCCTTTAGTTGATAGTTGTGGTAAAGAAGAAAGAAGTGCCCATGTATAAGGATGTCTTGGATCAAAGAAGATATCTTCAACACTTCCAATTTCAACAACTTGTCCACCATATAAAACAGCTACTCTATCAGCAACATTAGCAACAACACCTAAGTCGTGAGTAATATAAACAGTAGTAAAACCTAAGTCGGCAGATAACTTTTTAATTAATCGAATTATTTGAGCTTGAATAGTGACATCTAAAGCAGTTGTTGGTTCATCACAAATAAGAACCTTTGGTTGGCAAGATAGGGCAATAGCAATAACAATTCTTTGTCTCATACCACCAGAATATTGGAATGGATAATCATCAAATCTTTTTATTGGATCAGGAATACCAACTTTTTCCATAATAGAAAGTGCTCTTCTCTTAGCTTCGTTTTTAGAACACTTTTGATGTTTTTGAATAACAATCATTATTTGTTTTCCAATAGTAAGTATTGGATTTAAACTTGTCATTGGATCTTGGAAAACCGTTGCAATTTGACAACCTCTAATCTTTTGCCAGTCTTTTGTAGTTTTAACCTGTGCACAATCAATTAAAGCAAAGCCATTAAGTTGTTCGATCGGTTTACTTTCCATATGAGATGATAAATCTTTTAATTTTGATTCATATGCACTTTTTATCCACTTTAATACTTTTAAAGCATAATACCAAGCATGAATTGTTGAATCAAATGGTAATACTTTTAATAAAATAATGTCGGCAAGTCTTTGAGAATGGTTTTCTTTATTCATATCAAAACCTTCATCAAAATATCTGATATTTTTATTAATATTATTTAAATCTGAATTAAACTCTGCCGAATATTTTGCAATCTTTTTAGTTAAATAATATTTCAAATATGGATGGAGAGAAATAGCTTGTAAAACTAAAGTATCATTGAATAAGTCTGGATAGTCGATATTGTCTTTGACAATTTCTTTTGCAAAAACTTCTTCAATATCCCTTTTTATCTTATTAGATTCAATTGTCGTAGTACCAACATGCTTGACTCTAAAAGTAACTCCATCATAAACTCTGTTTCTATATTTAGGACCATCAAGAGGTTTTCCTCTATTCATCATTAACTGATATCCACGAACTAATTTATTAATACAATAATTCTTAAAGATGTAATTATATCTATCAGTTGAAAGGATGATTTCATTTGCGAGAGTCATGTTTCTATCAAGAATTTCTTTTGATAGAGGTTTTTCTTTTGCTTTTTCAATCAATGCGTTTCTTTCTTCTTTAAGTTTGTTAATCTTGCTTTGATATTCTTCATGTAAAGCAACATTTTGCTTTAATTCTTCTTTATGTTTCTTTTCTGTCTCAATAATCTTTTTTTCAACATCTTCTTTGATCTTTTTTAATTCTTTTACTTGATTCTTTTTTGCAATATAATCTTCTTTTTCAACTTTTTTATTAATTGAAAGAAGAACATTAACTGCTTCAATATAGTTATAATTTGCTTCTTCAAGTTCTTTATCAAGTTTTTCTTTATCTTCCAAAGATAAATGCTTTATTGATTCATATTCTTCTTCTAAAGATGTAATCTTATCGTATAGTTCACCAAAACCTTCAGCATAAGAATATTCATTTAATAAATTATAAATCTTATCTCTTTTAATAATTGTTTTAGGAGATAAGATAGCATCAGTTTTAGATAGTTCATCACTTTTAAATGTGATTCTACCATGAGATATATATCCGTTTGAATCAAGCATTCCTGAAAAGGTCTTAGTTAAAACTGATTTGCCTGAACCTGATTCACCAACAATAGCTAAAGTCTCCCCTTCATATATATTCATAGTAACATCTCTAATTGCATTTAATATTCTTCCACGAACATTAAATTTAACATCGACATGTCTTAAAGATAAGAGTTCTTTTTTCTCACTCTTGTTTTCTTTTTCTTCTAAATCACGAGTTTCATCGTGTTCATATAATTCTTTCTTGCTAGAAACTTTTTTAGTTTTTACTGCTTTAGTAGAAACTACTTTCTTTTTAATATTTGCCATAATTTCTACCTCCTATTGCATATGAGTCCTTGGATCTGATGCATCTGCAAGAGATTGACCAAGTACGTATAAAACAATCGTAATAATTGAACTAACTGCTATTGGTGGCCAGAATTCCCATGGATATACTGTCCAAGATACTTGACCAAGAGTAATCATTCTTCCTAAAGATGGAACTTCAGCTGAAAGTCCAATACCTAAATAAGAAAGAGTAACTTCAGTAGATACATAGGCTGGAATTTCAGCAGCAAGAATAGTCATAATAACACTAGTTAAATATGGTAAAACATTTTTAGAAACTACTTTGGTAGTAGGAGTTCCTAAACACCTTGATGCTAAATTATATTCTCTATCTCTAATAATTAAAACTTGTGTTCTAAATACATATGCAATACCAAGCCAACCAACAATAGTTAAAGCTAAGATAAATTGTGGAATACCTGAACCAAAGACATAGACTAAGACAGTCATTAATAATAAATATGGAATATTATAAATGATGTTATAGACAAAGTTTAATATAGTATCTAATCTTTTTGAATATCCCCATAAAGCACCTATAACAATGCCTAACGCCATATTAATTATAGCAGCTGCAAAAGCAATTGATAAAGATACTCTTGCACTTGCCCATATACCATAGAAAATTGAATCACCGAAAGTACCACTTCCAAATATCCACTTTAATGAAAAACCATATTTCTCTATCATTTCACCAGGAGACTTATTAAACATTGCACTATTAGAAACATTTTCCATTTGATTATAATCAATAAACAAAGGGAAAATGTAAGTCATAATTAAAACAATACCAATAAGACCTAAGAAAATCCAATTACTCTTTTTCTTAAAGAAGATTCTAGAAACTGATTTCCAATAAGAATATCTTGGAGCAGTTATCTTTTCACTATTAACGGTTTTATTTTCTACAAAGTAGAAAAGATCCTCTTCTTTTTGTGTTTTAACTTTTTCGATATCTAATGTAACTCTTTTAATATTTGTACTTGCCATATGTTTAACCTTTTGAATTTGTAAATGATACACGTGGATCATATTTTGCAAGGAGTAAGTCTCCTAGTAATAATGCAATAATTGAAAGTGCAGTATAAAAGACTGTGACTGCAACAATTAATCCATTATCGTATTTTCCTATTGCAAGAGTAAGTAAGCCTCCAACACCAGGAACTGAATAAACTCTTTCTGTAATGATAGCACCAGTTAAAGCAAAAATAAATGCAGCTGGAATATCATGGACTAAATAAATGAGTGCGTTTCTAAAGATATGTTTTGAAAAGATTTCTCTTTCACTTAATCCTTGCGACTTTGCAAATTTTACATAGTCTGAATTCTGCTGGTCGATCATAAACCTTCTAGTCCACTTCATCTGCCCTGTAATTTGTGGCATTGCAAGAGATATCGTTGGTAAAATAAATGCTAATATCGGTACTGCTGCAAAAGACCAGTTATATGGTAATTTAAATAAAGTAACACCAATTCCTGCAAACATGAATATATATCCTAAAGTAGGTACAGCTGTAATAAAGATAATTAGACCCATACCAAGTTTATCAGGTAGTTTTCCTTTCTTTCTTGACATTAATATACCTAGAGGTAAACCAACAATATAAGCAAGTAATGCAGCAATAATACCTATAACAAATGAATTACCAATTCTCGAAAAACCACTTGTTAAAGTCTCAGCATTAATATAGTGTTCACCTTCTCCATAAACAAGAGCATCTTCAGCAGAAGGGGTTTTAGAATATGTAACAGAATGGAAATCACGTGAATCATATACTTTATTTCCACTTCCAAGATCAACAGGTAATTCTTGTTCGATTTTTAAAGAACTTCCTGTGCCAGTATTAACAATATCTGTAAATTGTTTTCCTTCAAATAAAGTATTAGAAGCACCAAGTCTAAGATGGAATATATTTTGATGGATAAAAGGAAATTGATTATCAAAATATATTAAATATTTATGAGTAGTTCCTGAACCTATTAAAGCAGGCATATTAGAACGTTCATCCCAAATCCATTTGATATATCTATCTTTAAGAGATTCATCTTTAACATCATAAATTGTTTCAAACTTAAATAATGAACCTAAGAAAGAACCAAGCCTTTGGAATGTGTTTTTTTCATTAATTGCTAAAACCATTCCTTCATTATTGGATAATAAAGTATCTTTTCCTGATGAATAATCTGGAATTAAATATGCAATGTAATATCCTTTTTTACGATATTCATCATAAAATTCTTTAACATTTTTATCATTTATAAAATTTAAATATTCACTATTTAATTTAAAAGTTACCCTTGACTTGGAAATAGAAAGAGAATTATTATTCTTATATAACTTATTAAAATAATCATAATTCTTTTTGCTTGATAATTTTTCCATAGTTTCTTTATATTCACTATTTTCAGCAAAATCATCACCTGAAATTTTTCTATATTTATCAGCTAAATATCCACTAAAATTTTCGTATTCAAGATATCCGGAATTTTGGAATTGATTATATCGATATAATTCCCTAGTATTACCAGATAACTTAGAATAATTGATATCTTGATTAAAGATAGATTCTTTATCAATAACTCGATATATTAAAAAGACAACGATAAAAATAACAATTATCATTGATATAATAGATAAACCAATTCTTTTTAATAAATATCTTTTCATTTTGCTTTCTTTTAATCTCTATTTTTTCATAAAAATAATAAGAGAGTGTACAAACTAGTTTGTACACCCCCTTTATTACTTGTGTATTTTAACTTAGTTATAACTACCAGAGACCAATAACTTTAGTCATATAACCATCGCCATTTGGTTTGAAAGTATCTAAGTAAGTTGAAGGGTCAGCATAGTCTGGTCCCCAACCAGAGCCGTAGAATAAGTCAGCACCAAGTGCAGCACCATTTGCAGCTCTATAACCAACTTTGTAGAAGTCTTCACTAGTCTTTGCTTCAATTAAAGTGACTTTGATATCAGCATCTTTGAATACTTCATTGAATTTTTGTTGATATGCTTTTGCTTGTGCAGTGTTATTAGCTGCAGTAGAGAGGTATACAACTTCAATACTTGCACCTTTATCCCACTTGACACCAGCTTTAGCAAGTTCTTCTTTAGCTTTTTCTAAGTATTTCTTAGCTTCTTCTGGTTTGTACCATCCATCTTTGCCATCTGCAACTTCGACTTTAGTTCCGAGTTGTTCGAGATAGTATTGAACGACATCTCCATAATCAGTGTTCTTGTTGAATGTTTGACCATCAAGAGTAACATCTTTACTTAATTTGACAAAGTCAGGTTTAGTATACATATTTCTGAGTGATTCATTCTTAATATCTTCACCAACAGAAACTGCATTATAAGTAGCCTTGTCGAATGAATGAACAATAGCTTTTCTTAAATTCTTATTTAAGACTGCTTTTTGCCAGAATTCAGCTTGAGCAACTGTCTTCTTAGATCTGACTGCTTTACCAGAAAGACCATAAGTTTGTCTATGTAAGTTAACACCACCAAAGAAAGTAGTAGATTCAGTATCAGTAATGTAAGCTTTAGAATCAAAGATACCTTGATCTTTAGCTTTTTGTAAATTTGCACCAGTTAAACCAATACCAGAGTAATTACCATTGATACAACTATTAAATGTTTGATCTAAGTTTTCACCAGCATCATATACCCATTTAACTTCATCTAATGTTGTTTCACTAGCTTTAAAGAAGTGAGAGTTTTTCTTAAGAACAATATCACCAGCTGTTCCTGATGCAGTATGAGTATCAACATAGAAAGCACCACAATAAAGAGCTGTTTCTGGTTTATTGACTTTACCATAAGTGTAATCTTCTTTAGCTTTCTTTTCAGCAAATGCTTTAATACCAAGAACACCACCTTTTGATTCAAAGAATGCTTTGTTAACAGGTGAGAACATTGTATAAGCTAATCTTGTTGGGAAGAAACCTTCAGGTTGTTCAAGTTCAATAACAACTTTACCATTTACTGCCTTGAAACCTACTTCTTCAAAACCAACTTCTTCTTTTAAATATTTACTAACACCTTTGATAACTCCACTAACGAGCCATTCAAGACCAGCTTTAGCATCTAACATATGTTGGAAACCAGTGACATAGTCTTCTGCAGTAACATTTCCATATGAAGAAACAACCTTCCCTTGGTTATCAACCCATGGGTTATTTGCAGGAACTGAGAAAGTATAAGTCTTTCCATCATCTGAAATAGTCCAATCTTCAGGACCAGTTGCATGTAAATGACCTATATTATCAAATTCGACTAATCCTTCAACGACATTACATAAAGTTTCAGTATCAGCTTGTGCTGAAGTGTTTAAAATATCAAGAGTTTCTGGAGCAGTTGACCAAGAAGTTTGATGTTTTTTAGAAATAGTATAACCTTTTCCTTCTAAGTAAGATTTTACTGAAGCTGCAGTATATTCTCCTTCTCCATTAACTGCTTTTTGCCATTGAGCCATAAGTTCAGCTCTATGTTCTTTGTTGATGAGTGAATCTTTGTTATCACCAGCAGTAACAACAAGATTTCTAAGTTTATCGTCATCATTACCTGAATAAGTATAGGCAACAGTATGAGGAGCAACTCTAGTAATAGCATAATTACCACCTCTAGTAGTTGTTGGCATCATAACGCCTGAATCAAGTAAAGCTGCTTCAGCCTTAGCCATTCTTACATATCTTTCATCAGCATCTGTAACTTTTGGATCTTCGGCTTCATTTAATAATTTTTCAAATTCTCCAAGAGCATCTTTGTAAACTCCTGCATCATCTGAATCTTTTAGCAAGTCCATAGTTGGTTTAACACCATTACAAGAAGATAAAGTAATAGATAATGCTGCACCACAAACTGCTAATAAGGATTTTTTGTTTAAGTTCATAATAGTTCCTCCTAATTAACATTAACTTAATTAAATAGGTTTTATCCCATTTAACGTTTTAGTTGAAACAATAATAATCATATTTATTTCAATCAAAAACGACAAAAATAATATATCATTGTTTTTTTTTAAGTAAAATTCTTTTGTTTTATTCTTTTTAATGCCGAAAATTTATGTTTTTCTATGTTTTTTTTTACTATTTTTATAAAAAAAGGGGGTTTTTGGGGGGTTTTTTTTCACTTTTTCCACATTTTTGCAGTAAATATTAGATTTAAATAAGATTATTAAAAATCAATGAAAACGATTACAAAACACTAAAAATGTCGATTACTACGCAAATATAATATTTAATTGTATAAATAAATCATTCTTTTCTTATATACAAATAAAGGAAAATATCTCCTGACATATTAATGAGTGTCACTTATAAAACGAGAAATTATATATTATAAGTAGATAAATATATTGAATATGTTTTATCTAAATTACAAACAACTAAACAAAGTGAAATAGAATCTTTACTTTCTTATAGTGATAAATTGCTTTATAAATAAAGATTAAATTAGAATAATCAAATAATGATTAGATTTAAAAAAGAAATCTCGATGAAATTTAATTTGTGTTTACTATAAAGTGCAAGATTAAAATAAAACTCATCATAAAAAAGGTCATAAATACAAATCCATTACATATGGCAATTTTATTTAAATCACAATAAAAAGGTTAATTATTATTAATCATTAAAGTGCTTAATGTATACAAATATATCTTAGAATTTTAAAAATACCTTTAATAAAATTTGTACAACAATTATCATATAATAAGTAATAGAGGAAACACAATATGGCAATGCATAGTAACTGGAATCCATGGCATGGATGCAAGAAATGTTCTGAAGGATGTCAAAACTGTTATGTATATTATCTTGATAAAATGCGTGGAAAAGATGGTGGAAATGTATATAAAACCAAGGGGGATTTTCTTTATCCTTTAATGAAAAGCAAAGACAGACAATACAAAATTAAAAGTGGTGAAATGATAAGTGTTTGTATGACATCTGACTTTTTT
>CACYDF010000155.1 GCA_902773085.1 uncultured Erysipelotrichaceae bacterium | reverse complement strand
ATACTATTCCAGTAGTTAGAGGATCTGCTTTAAAAGCTCTTGAAGGTGATGCAAAAGCTGTTGAATCTATCAAAGAATTAATGAAACAAGTTGATAGTTATATTCCTTTACCAACTAGAGAAAATGAAAAACCATTCTTAATGGCTGTCGAAGACGTTATGACTATCTCTGGTAGAGGTACTGTTGCAACTGGTAGAGTTGAAAGAGGAACTATCCATGCTAACGATGAAGTTGAAATCGTTGGTATCAAAGATACTAGAAAATGTGTTTGTACTTCACTTGAAATGTTCAGAAAGATTCTTGATTCTGCACAAGCTGGTGATAATATTGGTGCCTTACTTAGAGGTGTTGATAGAGATCAAATCGTCAGAGGTCAAGTCCTTTGTAAACCAGGTAGTGTTAACCCACATAAGAAATTCGTTGGACAAGTTTATGTCTTAAAGAAAGAAGAAGGTGGAAGACATACTGCTTTTGGTAACAACTATAGACCACAATTCTATTTCAGAACTACTGATGTTACTGGTACTATCACTATCCCAGCAAATGCACAAATCGTTATGCCAGGTGATAATGTAGAATTAACTGTTGAACTTTTACACCCAATCGCAATTGAAAACAACACTAAGTTTGCAATTAGAGAAGGTGGACATACAGTTGGTGCTGGTACTGTTGTTAAAATCTTAGACTAATTTAGTTAAATTCCAGTTTAATTAAAATATCTTTAATGCTGGAGTAGATATCTTATCTACTCCAGTTTTATTTAAAAAAATGAAGTTTATTAAGGCCGAATTATTTGATAAAACACAATATGTTTTTACAAAGTATTATGATCGTGTAATTCATTATTATTCAAAAATTAATGGAAAAGTTTCTTATGATAAATTAAATGAAGCAATATATTTAGTTACTAAAGAAATTGAAATATTACATTCTTCTTTTATTCCAGGATTAATTACTCCTTTTTGGATTAGAAGAAAGATTAAATATAAAAAACTACTTGATTACATTGAAACAAATGATAGTAATAGTATCATTAATAAATTTTTAACTAGGAAAATTAATTGTTTATCTAGACATCAGTTTAAATGTTTATTAGTCAAAGAAAGTAATAATTCATATTATTTTCTTATGATAGTTAATCATATATGTGTTGACGGACAAGATTTTAAATATTTGATTAAAAAAATAATTGAAACATACAATTATTTAGTTGATAATGAAAGCAAAGAAATAAATATTAAAAAAGGAAGCAGATCAATTAAACAAGTATTTGATAATCTTCCTTCTTCGTTAAAAGATAGTTGTTCAAAATACCATAATGTATCAATAGTTAAGAAAGAAAGAAAATTAAATTATTTTTCTAATTTTGGTAAGAAAACTAGTTTGATATTAAGAAAAAGTATATCTAGTGATGACTTTTCCCTTTTAAAAGAAAAAGCTAAAAAATATAATGTTACAATTAACGACATTTACCTAAGTGCATATTTTATTAGTTTATATAGTTTTACAAAGAATAGTGATGATAAACAAATAAATATTACATCAATGGTGGATTTAAGAAGATATTTATCTAATAAAGATAGCCTTGGACTGACAAATTTGATTACATATATGCCAACTCAATTTTATGTTAATAGAAATGAATCCTTTATTTCTGTTTTAGAAAAAATATCAGAAATAACTAAGGAGAAAAAGGGTTCAACTTTCTTTGGTTTAGAATCATTATCTTTATTATCTCTAGCGTATAAAGTTTTTCCTTTTCCTTTATCAAAAGTTGCAATTAAAATTGGTTATTCTAATCCAAGATTTTCACTAAGTAATATTGGATTATTAAACCAGAAAGAATTTAGTTTTATTCATACTAAGACAGTAGATGCTTATATAACTGGTGCTATTAAAAAACTACCGTATCAACAAATATCAACGACTACTTTCAATAATACCGCTTCTTTTTGTATGGCTAATAAATGTAATAAGAAAAATCACGAATTTATTAAAAATATTTTAGACAAGTTTATTAATGAATTAATTATCTTTGCTAGAGAACGATAATATAGATGTATAAAAAGTAGGCAAGATTATCTTACTTATTTATTAATTCATCTATTGATGTAGTAATAGAATATCCTTATTTTGTATACTCTCTTTTAACCGCATTTAGTATATTAGATGCAAAAACAATATGTGTTTTATTATGCTCTGTTGTATATTCCTTTTGCT
>CACYDF010000154.1 GCA_902773085.1 uncultured Erysipelotrichaceae bacterium | reverse complement strand
CTTTTTTAATAAGTTCAAACATAAAAGGAAGTCCACCATTCATGACACCCAAAAATACTGGTATTCCTGCATCATCAATCTTCTTGAGATAATTATCAATCTCTTTTCCAAGCCTTTCACAGCATTTTTTGATGTCTACTTCAGATAGAACAATTCTTTCCATTTAAATAATCCCTTATTCTATATAGCAACTATTATAAAGAAAAAAGGCATCAAATTGCAAGAATAAATATTTTTAATTCTTATATTTTTCAATACTTTTTTTGTTTTCTTCAACGATTCTATCAACTAAAGATTTAGGTGATAATACCTTTATTAATCTTCCGTATTGCAGACACCAATAAAATAATGAGGATTCATTTGAAACTACTTTTGCATAATATTTATTACCTTTTTTAGTAATGTCGACATTAGCTCCAAACCAGTCGACTACATAATTTACAGCTAATTCACCATCAAGTTCTATATTGGCTTCTATTGCATCACCACCAAAAGGATAAATATGTTCGTTTAAGTAGTCACTTATTGAAAAAGAATCACTTATAACATCTTTTACCCTTTTTTCTTTTCTAGTTTCTACATTCATCATGTAATCAACTCTAAAAATAGAAATATCTTTATCTCCGTGTCTACAAAGTAAATAATACCTGCTTAAGTTATTAATCAAGTAATAAGGACTTACTATATATACTTTTGAATCATTTCTAGGAACTAAATTTTTATTTACATCATAAATTCCATAATTAAAAGAAATCATCTTATTATCTTTAATAGCATCAAGTATTAAATCAATAGTATAAAAAATACCAGAATTAGACTTACTGACTTCATTACTTTTAATTACATATGAATAATCTTTTCTTTTATATTTTGAGAAATTTTTAAATAATTGTTTGGATAGTTTCAAAGTATCTTTTCCACTGATTGATCTTGATGAAAGAAGTCCATCAATGATAAAAGAAAGTTGACTGGGTTCAATTATTCTTTCTCCTAAATAAACCCCTTCTTTTGTTTTAACAATGTCATAATCTAGTTCTTCTAAAAGTGATATTGTAGAACCAATTGTTTTTCTATCATAAGAAACATGATAATCATTTTCTATATAAAACAGTATTTGCTTTTGAGTAAGTGGATGATTTTCATCAGAATACTCAGTTAGCACATTAAGTAAATATAATGGTAATTTTTTCTTTTCCTTAGTCATATTAATAAATGCCTTCGGTCGGACTTGAACCGACACAAGCTCGCGCTCGGTAGATTTTGAGTCTACTGCGTATACCAGTTTCGCCACGAAGGCAACAAGTTATTTTAGCATATATTAAATTAAAGAAATCCAATTAAGTAATGCTGCTGCAGTATTATAGTACATTTTACCTAATGAAAACTTTGCTCCATCATTAAGTCCAAGTTGACTGTCTAACATATTATTAAACTTTAATAGTCCATATCTAAGAAGTACTTGGTTTACTAAAACAGCAACAAACATAACTCCTACAAGAATTATAGATGCATATAAGAAACCCCTAATTCCTCCAAATATTCTTCCAGCAAGGTTATTACCATCTTCACTAAATAATATACCAGTTGTTTTCTTTAAAATAATTTTAACAATTACAAATCCCGCTATAAAGAAAAGAATGAATAAAGTTCCAAGAATTGCAGTACTTGCAAATGAAGTAGATAGTGCGTCTCTAACTGATCCAGCAGAATAATATACTCTTGAAATAAATAGACCATGGAAAATAGTTGGGATTTTTAATTCTGATAATCCATTTGATAATTGAGCTGTTTGTTCTGTTAAATCCGTACTTAACTTTTGAGCAAAGATACCTTCATCAACAATATTTCTTAAAAATAAACCTGTTATAGTTTCATTACAAAATGGAGTATACATTAGTACATTTGATAAAGGAACACCAACAAAATATGCTAAAGCTACTCCACTTATAAAAGCAGCTGATCTAACAGTTTTTTGTTTAAAGCCTTTTATAAAACCAGCAATAACAAATAAAGAAACGATGGCAAGAAAGACTATATTAATTGTGCTCATAATAGATTGATTTTTTTAATTGTTCTACTTTATCTTTACCAAGAATTTTTTGGACAATAGCAAGAGCAAAATCAATACTTGCAGCACAACTTCTACCTGTAATTAATTTTCCATCTACTACTACATACTTATCAATATATGTTCCACCAAAGTCTTCATTCATAGAAGTAAAGCATGTATACTTTTTATTTTCTAATAAACCTAAATGCCCTAAGATTGTTGGCCCTGCACATATAGCAGCAATATATTTATTTGTCGATGCAAAAAATTTAACCATTTCTAAAAATTCAGGAGTCTTTTCTTCAACAGCATATTCAGGACCACCTGGAATAATTAGCATATCATAAGCTTTATAGTCGATTTCTTTGAGTTTTTTTATCTCAGAAACCCTAACACTATATCTTCCAGTGGCAAAATTATCAAATAATGAGACTAAATCTACCTCTAAATTAGCTCTTCGCAAGATAGCAAGAGTACCAATTGCCTCTACTTCCTCAAAACCATCAGTTATAACCATTAATAGTTTCACAAGTGTTCTCCTTAACTAAATTAATTATAGTATAATATTTTTAGTTTTACAAAATATGTTTAGTATTGAATCAGATATAAAATATAGCTCTTCATATTCTTATTTGTATCCACATAATGAACATCTATGTTTATTACTTGGTGTTTCTACTATGGCTTCAAAAAAAAAAATAGAAGGATATATTTATTTAGTTGATACTATTTCTAAAATAACTAATATTGTTTTAGTCATTGATCCACAAATAAAATATGATACTGTATCCAAGTTTCAGAAGAAAAATGTACATATTTTAAGAATCCCTCTTGATCATATTTTAAGTAAACAAAACTCTCCATTTTATCTTAAAAATAAGGAAGAAAAATTGTTGTCAGTAATAACTAGTAAAGAACTTTCAACACAAAATAAAAAAATCAATCTTGACTTATATATTCCTAACTTAATTAAAGAATATGAACTAAGTAAAAATAAATTTAATTATGATATATTTTATGATACTGCATTAATAACATTACAAGAAAAGAAATTTGAAAAAGTAATAAAAGACTTTTTTATTAACGTTTTAAAAATTAAACAATGTATTTTCCTCTACTCAAAGAGAAAATATTTTGCAAGATTTTTAAATAAGAAAACAGTGATAATTAATGCTGATAAAAATGAAGATAATTTTGAAGAAAACATACAGAAATTATCTAATTTCACACTAAATATATTTGATTCAAGAGCAGATATATTAAGTAATTATTTTATACAAAATAACGCTATTTTAATAGAAAGCACACTTTTTAATAAAAATAAAGATGTTTTAAATTTATTATCTAAGTTATACTCTGATAATATTCATCTCATCAATTTTAAACCATATTTTAAAAATAATGAATTATGCGAGCTCATTGTTCCTATTCCATATTCTAGTAAGCATGAATATTATGATAAATAATATAATTATTAAGAGGAGAACTGTATTATGAAATTACTATCATTTAATGTTAATTCTATTAGAGCATATTTAACTAAAGAGCTTACTACTCAATGGCTTGATTATTCTCCAGATATCATTGCTATTGAAGAGACTAAACTTTCAGATCCATCAATTGATAACTTTCCTCTTAAATTAGATAACTATTCCACTTTTTTAACTATCAGTAAAATCAAGAGAGGATATTCTGGAACTGCTGTGCTGACTAAGATTAAACCTATCAATGTTTTTTATGGATTAGATGAAAATAAATATGATGATGAAGGAAGAGTTATTACACTTGAATTTGATAAGTTTTATTTCTTATGTATTTATGTCCCTAACTCAGGTGAAGAACTAAAGAGATTGAAATTTAGAATGCAGTTTGAATCAGATTTAAGAAAATATGTTTCAAATTTAATGAAGAAAAAAGAAGTAATTATTACAGGTGATTTAAATGTTGCCCATAATGAAATTGATTTGAAAAATCCAGACTCAAATCATTTTTCTGCTGGATTTACTGATGAAGAAAGAGGTGAGTTTACAAAACTACTATCTCTTGGATTTATTGATACTTTTAGAGAACTTCATCCTGAAGAAAAGAAATATTCATATTGGTCATATAGAATGAATGCAAGAAAAACAAATGCAGGTTGGAGAATTGATTATTTCTTAGTTACAAAAGATTTATTTAAATTTGTTAAAAAAAGCGAAATACTTAATGACGTATATGGTTCTGACCACTGTCCTGTCTTACTAGATATTGATTTATAATGAAAAACAATTATTTTTTACTATCTCATATTGAAAAAAAAGAATTAGTACTAGTCACTGTTTTAATAGATAAAAGAATAACTAAAAAAAGAATTGTATCTAATAACAATGTTTTTTCATTTGATATAGAAGAAAGCACAGATTATTTTTATTTTCTTATTGGAAAGACAAAAAGCGATTATTTATACCCTAATTCACTTAGTAATAAATATGAATTATCATTTAATAACAAGATAAACTCTTATACAATAAGTGTTTTTAATGAATTTGAACCAGGAATTTACGAAGAATATTCTATTAATAACGACCAAATACTACCAAAATACATAAAAAACCAGAAATTTTGGACTTATGTACCCAAAAATATCGATAAAAATGAGAAATTAGGACTAATAATCTCTTTTGATGGTCAAAATGCGTTTTTCCATGGTAAATATAAAAATAAAAACATTTATCAAGGAACTCAGCTTGATATTATTGCTGATATTCTTTCTAATAAGTACCATAAAAACTATTTGATTCTTGGAATTGATAATGGTCATAAATATCGATCTAAAGAATTAACAATGTCTTCAAACTTTGGTGAATTACAATTTGATAAGTTAAAAAACACAAATAATGATTTTAATGATGGATTTCTAGAAGAATATATGGAGTTTATTATTAAAAGAATAATTCCACAAATAGAATCTAAATATAATATAGAAAAATCATCTATTGGTATTATTGGCGAGTCAAGTGGTGGTTTAGCAAGTTACTATTCACTAATTAAATATCCATCACTATTTTCTTTTGGCCTAATTCTATCTCCTGCATTCCCGTTTTTTAAAAAAGATGATCTATTAACTTTTTATAAAAATAATATTCTAAACAAGAATAAAAGGCCTAAAATATATTTATATTCTGGAAATATAACTAATCTAGAAAAAATCATATGTAAATCAACTTTAGATCTATACGACAATCTAAGGATGTTTCAACAAATAAATCTAAGAATAAATTATCAAGCTAAAGACAATGAAGTGGCTTGGAGAATAGCTATAAATGAAGGAATGAAAAAAGTATTATTGGAGGATTAAAAAATGAATTTTATTTTTATCTCACCACATTTTCCAAATAACTATTATCTCTTTTGTAAGGAACTAAAACTAAATGGTGCAAATGTTTTAGGAATAGCAAGTGATAATTATAATTTTCTTGCTAACGAAGTAAAAGAATCACTAACTGAATACTATAAAGTAGATAACATGGAAGACTATAATCAAATGTATAAAGCTGTTGCATATTTTGCATCTAAATATGGAAAGATAGATTTTATTGAATCCAACAATGAATACTGGTTAGAACTAGATGCAAGACTAAGAACAGATTTTAATGTTACAACAGGTAAAAAAATTGATGAAATAAACTTTTTTAAATCCAAAGAAGCAATGAAAAAGGATTATCAAAAAGCAAAAGTAAAAGTTGCAAGATATCATATTCCAACTACATTAAGTGAAGGAAAAAAGTTCATCAAAGAAGTAGGTTTCCCTGTTGTAGCAAAACCCGATAATGGAGTTGGTGCATACCATACATATAAAATTACAAACGAAAGCGAATTAGAACATTTTTATCAGTCAATGCCGAATATTAAGTATATTATGGAAGAATTTATACCTGGCAATTTAATTTCTTTTGATGGAGTTGTTGATGGTAACTCTAAACCTATCTTCTATTCAAATGAAGTTTTCCCATTACAAATTATGGAAATAGTTAATAATGACTTAGACTGTTTTTACTTCTCAAATAAAGACATGCCTGATGATCTCCTTGAACAAGGAACGAGAGTATTAAAAGCTTTCGGTGCAAAATATAGGTATTTTCATCTAGAGTTTTTTAGATTAACAAAAGATAAGGCAGGACTTGGAAAAAAAGGTGAACTCATTGGCCTTGAAGTTAACATGCGTTCACCTGGTGGATATACCCCTGATATCATTAACTTTTCTAAGAGTGTTAACACATATAAAATTTGGTCTGATATCATGTGCTTTAATTCAACTAACGAAAACATGAATAATACAAAATATTATTGTGGTTACTATGGAAGAAGAGATTATAGAAACTATGTTCATTCTGATTCTGAAATTATGAATAAGTATTCTAATAATATAAAAAAATCAGGACGTATGCCTGATGTTTTTTCAAAAGCTATGGGTAATAATTTCTATATATATATATCTTCTTCAATGAAAGAACTTGAGGAGATCAAAACATTTATTTCTCAGTTAAAATAACATCTTCTTTTTTGCTTTTTTCTATAGTAATAAATTTATATAAACTTGCTCCAATAAATGAGCCTAAAGAATTAAATAAAGTACATAGTGGTAAATCAATATAGACTTGATAAGAAGTATACTTATTACCAAACCCATAATAGTACATATTAGCAACACAATGTTTGAAACCAGCAAAGACAAATATAAAGACAAAGAATACTAAAAAGAAAATACCTTTTGGTTTTAAGAAATCTTTATTAAAGCATTTAACAGATAAATATACACATAATCCACAAAGTGTTGATTTAAACATTCCAGATAAAACACCACCAAAAGAATCTAAAACCAATTTATGATCACAAATGCTGGTTATATTATCAAATATTTCCTTATTATCTTTAAATATGGCATAAGATACATATCCTAAGCCAATTGCACCAATTGCATTTCCAATATACATTATTACTAAAGATATAAAATAATCCTTATTTTGCTTAGTTTCAAAAGCAAGTCCAATTTTACCAGTATATAAGTTTAATTTGAAGGTGCAAACTAAAAATAAACCAATTGGAAAAACAAGGGATCCTAGTATTAATCCTAAATTAGCATCTAAATATGTAGTACATATAACAAACAAAAAAGAACCTAACCCAATTGCAAGCCCAGCTAGAATTCCCTTATATAAAGAAATCAAATTTTTAATCATAACAACATATTATATCAAGTATTTAAGTATTTATACTTAAAATTGGTTTTTTATCATAAAAAATGTATCATATAATTGTTGTTATTATGGATAAGAAAAAAATTATTGTTATTGGTGGAGGACTATCTGGCCTTACTGCATCTTATTTACTATTAAAAAGTGGATTCGATGTCACTATTATTGAAAAAAATGCTAATTTAGGTGGTTTTTGTACTACATATTTAAAAAATGACGCATATATAGATACATGCATCCATTATTTAGTTGGATGTAAAAAATCAGAGTTAACTTCTTTATATAATCAATTAGGTTTCTTTGATAATAATGAAATAATACATTTCCCATATTTTTATAGATTTCACTATTTTGATAAAAAAATAGACATTTTACGTGATTTTAATAGTTTCAAGGATGAAATTAACTCATTATCACTAAAAGAGGACAAACTGAAATTAAAAAAGTTCTTTAAAGATATAAAGGCTTTTTATCATTTCCCTATAAAAACTGATAAGGCTATGCCTAGAATGAACATTTTAGACTACATTAATCTTCTACTTAAAAACTTTAGCGGTATTAAAGCATATATGAAATACAAAAAAGTTTCAATTGATGAATATGCTTCTAGATTTAAAACACCTATAATTAATAACTTTATCAGATCTATGATGCCAAATGAGGTGTCAATAGTTCCTTTTTTAGGACTACTATCATCATTTTTCAAAGGAAACGCAGACACAATAAGCGTTTCCTCAAAAGAAGTTATAGAGAACATTAAAAAGAGAATATTAAATCTAGGCGGAAAAATAATACTTAATGAAGAAATAATTAAGTTTAATATTGCAGATAACAAAATTGCAAGTATAAAATCTAATAAAAACGAATATAAAGGAGACTATTATATCAGTGCTCTACCTTTGACATATTTATACTCAAATTTATTAAAAAAAGAATATCACGATGAAGAAATAATTCAGACTTTATTTGATTATAAAAACAATACTCCACTTTCAGCATTTCTAGTTTATTACAAAATTAAACCTAGTTATAATAGTCAACTTTCTGACTATTTTATTAAATACATTCCAGAAGGATTTACGTGTATTACTTCAACAAATAAGTCGATTGGATTTAAATATTATTCCAACATAATTAACAAAGATAATTCTCATACTTTAGTATGCATAATTGATCAAAATTATGATGATTACTTAAAGTGGAAAAGCATGAAAGAAGATGAATATAATAAAACTAAAATTGAAATATCTAATAGAATAGAAAAAGAGTTACTTAGTTTAATTCCAGATTTAAAAAATAATATTGAATTAGTAGAAGTTTTAACTCCAAAATCCCTTTATGAATATACTTATAATTTTGGTGGATGTTATATGGCAAATTTAATGTCAAAAACAACAAATAAAAATGATTATAAATACTCATCTAGTAAAATTAAAAACCTTATCTATTCATCAATATGGATGACAAATTTAGGTGGGATTCCTTCAGCACTAACTAGTGGAGAATTTGCTTATAAAGAACTTCTCTATAAACTAAAAAAAGACTAGTATCTATTATATTTTTCAATCAGTTTTTTAAATTTATTTCCGAGAGTTTTAGTTATATCTTTTCCACTAATTCTATATGTCCAATTGACTCCATTTAACTTAGAAGGAACGTTCATTCTTCCTTCGTTACCAACCATTAACATATCTTGGATTGGTATGATTGAAGTTTTTGCATTACAAGCCAAAATTAACTGGATTATAGAATTAACAATTTCAATATTACTAGTTAAATTTGCTTTAATATTAAATAATGATATCGATCTTTTTACTCCTTCAATAATCCTTATTTTTTCAT
>CACYDF010000153.1 GCA_902773085.1 uncultured Erysipelotrichaceae bacterium | reverse complement strand
TGTTTTTTCTTCTTTTTCTTCTTCACCATCTTCATGTTCATGATTATCATTATCTTCACCAGAAGAATATTCTTCACCATCCACTTCAGCAGATGATTTAATATTATCAAATGATGCTGTATCTTTTAGAGATATAGAAATGAATGGAGTAGTTCCATCATAAGCAACAGAAGCAATATTCTTTTTTGCAAAGAATTCATTTTTAGATTGCATCAAATATGTCGAATTACCAGCTGTTGTTACACTTAAAGAACCATCTTTTAAAATAATGGTTTTAAGGTTTTCCTTTTCAACTTCACTAATTGGTGAGAAACGAATATTTAATCTTCCACCTTCGTTATTTTTATCTGGTTCAACTAAATTGATTTCAGCATTTCTAATACCTACTGTTTCAATTCTCTGCATTATTTTTTCTTTAACATTTATTTCATCAAGTTTTTGAATGTTGTTATTATAAGTATCTCCATATACTTCAGCTGGATAATCAGCATCTTCTCTTTGACTAATTGAAAAAGAAAGTTCGACGCCTTTTCCATAATCAGATGCGTTTTTAATACTGTCAAAAATATTTTGAGAATTAAAAATAATAAAAGCAAATGCAGTTATTATCATCACTATATATGCAATATACTTTCTCATTTTTATTCCTCCAGCAAAAAACTCAACTTATATAATATAATTCAATTTGTCTTTTTTTTCAACATATATTATATATAATATATATTTCTCTATTGTTCTTTTGATAGATTTAAATGTTCATAGGCTTTCTTTGTAGCCACTCTTCCTTTAGGCGTTCGATTTATCAAACCTATTTGAACAAGATATGGTTCATAAACATCAATAACATTCTCAGGACTTTCTCCAATTGCAGTTGCAACTGAGTTCATACTTACTGGTTTCCCTTCATATCTTAAAATCATTGTTTTTAAAATTAGCCTATCAGTTTCATCAAGACCAAGTTCATCTATTTGCAAAAAATCCATCGCTTGTTTAGTTGAATCTAAATCGATAATTGTCTTTCCGTTATACATTGCATAGTCTCTAACTCTTCGATAAAGCCTATTTGCAATTCTTGGAGTTCCTCTACTTCTTAGAGAAATTTCATAAGCGGCTTTTAATTCAATTGGGAAATTTAATACTTCACTTGTTCTAAAAAGGATCTTAAGAATATCATCTGGAGTGTAGTAGTTCATTTTAAAAAGAATTCCAAATCGATCTCTTAGTGGTGCTGAAAGAAGTCCTGCATCAGTAGTTGCACCAATCAGAGTAAATGGAGGTAAATCAATAGTTAAAGTCCTTGCTTCTACTCCTTTACCAATAACAAGTGAAATAGAATAATCTTCCATTGCTGAATATAGAACTTCTTGAACAACAATATTCATTCTGTGAATTTCATCAATAAAAAAAACATCGCCTGGATTTAAAGTAGATAGAATGGCAGCTAGATCTCCAGGTCTAGTTAAAGATGAACCATTACTAACTTTTATTCCTGAATCCATTTCTTTTGAAATTATATGAGCAAGAGTAGTTTTACCAAGTCCTGGTGGACCATAAAAAAGAACATGATCAAGAGATTCATTTCGTTTTTTTGATGCTGTAATAAAAATGTTTAATTCTTTTTTTATATCATCTTGACCAATAAGTTGATCAAGTAAAGAAGGGCGAATTGAAATCTCATATTCATCATCTCTTTGAAGAGTTTCTTTTGCAAAGATATCTTTGTTATTTTCCATATGAACTTAAAATCTTTAATGCCTTTTTAATATATTCTTGTTCAGAACAATTCTCATCAGTGATTTGTGCAAAAGCAACTGTAATTTTAGTATCTGTAAAACCGAGTTTCTTAAGTGCTTGCCTTGCTGTTTCCTTGTTCTTGTTATTAGAATAAACATCAAGTACATAATCGTTAATTTTGCCCTTTAAATCGAGAATAATTTGAATAGCACTTTTCTTACCTATACCTGGGATTTTTTCAAAATACTTTGTATCAGATTGTTTTATTGCTTCTTTTAAAGTTTCGATATTTGAGTTAGCTAAAATGCTTAAGGCTAGCTTTGTACCAATACCTTTTACGCTTACTAAAGAAGAGAAAACATTTTTCTCATCAAGAGTTTTAAATCCGATGAAATAATTACCATCTTCTTTTTGATAATGATAAATATAAACAAACATTACTTCTCCAATTGGGAAATCATCAATATTTGAACATAAAAAATCATAGCCTACACCCTGGCATTCAATAACGGCACTTGATTTGTTATGTAATGTTACAATTCCATGAAGATAATAATACATACGTTATTATTTTATATTAAAAAAAATTAAATACAAAAATATTATTCAAAATATTCAAATTCAAAATCATCTATTAGAATAGTTGAGCCGTTTTTAACTTTCATTTCTTTTAATTTATCATTAAGCCCAACTTTATCTAAATACATAATTAATCGATCAATTCCTTCATCCGTTTTAAGATTAATTAGTTTTTTAGTTCTGATTATTCTTTCACTTTTGATTTCATAATAATCTTCATCAATTTTCTCAATAATTAATTCAGGATTCCTTGATATATTTTCTTTCTTTGGTGAATAAACTACTTCATCACTATTTGATAATTTTTTGATCTTCTCTCGCTCTTTAATCACTATTGATAATAATTCTTTCTTTACTACTTCTTGATTATCTTTTTTCAAAGTTGATATTTCATAAATTGGATATTTTGAATATTTTTCTTTAAACTGTTTAACTTTCTTCTTATCGTAGTCTAAATCACACTTATTCAGACAAATAATCATAGGTAAAAGAGATAGTTTGGGCTTATATGAGTATATTTCTTTATTAATTAGTTCAAAATCTTTAGAAATATCCTTAGAAGTGACATCAATAACGTGAAGAAGAACTAAACATCGTTCAATGTGTCTTAAAAATCTAATTCCAAGTCCTTTTCCTTTACTTGCACCTTCAATTAATCCAGGAATATCTCCTAAAACAAAGAAGCCATCATTAACAAAACAAACACCTGTCATAGGATCAATTGTTGTAAAAGGATAATCAGCAATTTTAGGATTAGCATTTGTTGTAGCATCTAAAAAAGATGATTTACCAGCATTAGGAAGTCCAACTAGTCCAACCTCAGCAAGAAGCTTAAGTTCAAGATAAAAATCTTTTTTTACTGATGGCATTCCATTCTCTGCAAAATTAGGTGTCTTTCTTCTTGAACTTTTAAAAGCAGCATTGCCTCTTCCCCCCCTACCGCCTTTTAAAGCAAGATAGGAATCTCCTTCATTAACTAGATCAGCTAGTATATTATTCTTACTATCTAAAATAACTGTTCCACAAGGAACTTGAAGAAAGATATCTTTTCCATCTTTTCCATAACTAAGTTTTGTTTTACCGTTTTGACCATCATTACCTTTAATTACTCTACCAAAGCGGTATTCTTTAAGAGTATCCACACTAGTAGATGCAACAAAATATATGGAGCCTCCTCTTCCTCCATTACCACCAAATGGTCCACCGCGATCAACACTTTTTTCTCTCCTGAAGGCAATAGCACCATCACCACCCTTGCCTGATATAAGAGTTATTTTTACTTTATCATTCATATAAAAAGAAAGGCTTTGATTTTTCACAAAGCCTAATTAATTGTTATTATTTTCCAGAAGGATAGACAGATACTTTTTTTCTGCTTTTATCAAGTCTTTCGTACTTAACAACTCCTTCTTTAATAGCAAAGAGTGAATCATCACTTGCCCTTTTTACATTTAATCCAGCGTGGATTTTAGTACCTCTTTGTTTGTAAATAATAGCACCAGCTTTTGCTACTTGACCATCAAACAATTTTGCGCCTAATCTTTTTGAGTTAGAGTCTCTACCGTTTTTAGTAGAAGTAACACCTTTGTGTGATGCAAATAATTGAATATTAAGTTTAAATTGTAGTTTCATTTTAATTTCTCCTTTTTTAATTTTACTTCTTTTTTATAAGATTGAGCAATAGTTTCAAGTTGAATAATAATTGTCTCTAATACTGTTTCATCATGAAGTGATATTTCTTTTTTCGACTTGCAGTAGGAATCACCTTCAACAATAGATATATCATAGTTTTTTGTTTCTAGATTATTTAATCCTCCAACTAGTATTGATGATACACCTGCACAAACAAGATTATCATCAGAATGTCCTTTAATATAAAGAGAATTAAATTTACCTTTTAAATACTCTATTTTAATGTCTATCACTAGGAAACTATTTCCTCAATTTTGACAGCAGAGTAAGGTTGTCTATGACCCCTATGAACTCTTACATTACTTTTTGCATGGTATCTAAGAACTCTAATTTTCTTTTCTTTACCTTGCTTAAGAATTGTTCCGTTAACTTTTGCACCCTTTAAGTAAGGTGATCCAACTTTAACATTTCCGTTGTCATCTACATAAAGAACTTTGTCAAAGTTAACTTTACTACCTTCTTTACCATCTAATTTTTCAACGTAGATAGTTTTACCGACTTCAGCTTTAACTTGCTTACCGCCAGTTGAAATAATTGCGTACATGCTTGTTACCTCCTATTTAACAAAAATACTCGCTATTATGGTACCTTTTTAGGGATTTGAGACCATTTTTATGCGGTTGTATGTCCTTTTAGGAAAATATACAACTCATTAATTATATATAAAATAAATAGTATTATCAATATGTAATTATTTTGAGTTTCCCCATTTTACGATTTGATACAAGTAAATTAAGAAGTGTTTTTTTAAAAAAAAACTAGTAAAACATGTCATTTTTATT
>CACYDF010000152.1 GCA_902773085.1 uncultured Erysipelotrichaceae bacterium | reverse complement strand
GATCTTTTTACTCCTTCAATAATCCTTATTTTTTCTTTTTTTTTTAATCTAGAAATATATCCAAATAGTGTTTCATTATCATGTGTGCCAGTATAGGCAATATAGTTATAACTTATATGTTCAGGATTAAATTCATTATTCTCGTCAGTAAATGCGAATTCTAGTACCTTCATTCCAGGAAATTTTGTTTCCTCTAATAACCTTACTACCTTATCATCTTTAAATCCTAAATCTTCTGCAATGATTGGTTTATTTAATAAGGTTTTAAATACTTCACTTCCTGGCCCATCCATCCATTTACCAATCCTGGCATTTGTCATTCCATAAGGAATACAATAATATCCCGCAAACCCTCTAAAATGATCTATTCGTAAAACATCAAATAGAGTTAATAAATTTGTCATTCTTTCTCTAAACCATGAATAATCATTTTCCTTCATTTTTTCATAATTATAAATTGGATTTCCCCATAATTGACCATCTACAGAAAATTCATCCGGTGGGCATCCTGCAACAAGGGTTGGAACTCCTTCTTCATCAAACAAAAATAATTCAGGATACTTATATGCTTCAATTGAATCATATGCTACATATATTGGCATATCTCCTATTATTTTTATTCCTTTCTTATTTACATAATCTTTTAATTTCTTATATTGCCTTAAAAAAATATACTGAGTAAATAAATAAAATAAATACAGTTCTTTATTCTCCTTAATTACTTCCTTTTCTAAATAAGGAGAATAACATCTATATTTAGAATCAAATTCATACCAAGGCTTATATCCATTTATTTCTTTTAAGCACATAAAGAAAGCAAAATCATGATATTCTTTTTTATTTACAAAAGAAACAAAGTTTTTATCATTCGTGTTAAATCTGCTAAAAGCTTTCTTTAGAATACTAATTCGATTATTAAATAGTAGAGAATAATCAACTTTGTTTTCACTAATATATAGTTTCTTATCATCTATTTCAGCTTTTTTAAGAAGTTTATCCTCAACTAGCAAATCTAAATCAATAAAATAATAGTTTAATCCCTTACTAGAAAAAGACTGATACGGTGAATCACCATAACTAGTCACATTTAGTGGTAGTATTTGCCAGTATTTTGCCTTAATTGATGCAAGGAAGTCAGCAAATTTATATGCTTCAATACCAAAAGTACCTATACCATGCTTAGAAGGCAGCGATGATATGTGCATCAACACGCCAAATGATCTTTCTTCTTTCTTCATACCTTTATTATAATGGTAAATCCTTTTTAATAAAGACTTTTATACCTGAAAATACGCATGCAAAACTTAAAACAAACAAAGATAAAAGTTTAATTACATACTTTAGATAGTTACCAGTCATAACTGAAGTAGCATCATATAAAGTAATTATTGATAAATAATTAAAGATATCCATAACTTCAATTCTAATAAATGATGGCATAATTTTCGTTCCAAATAACCCTAAAACAGTAGCAACAAAGAAGAAAATATTAATTCCACCACCTATTCCAATAGAATATTTTGATTTATTAAATATACAGCTTGTTAAAAAACATATAGAACTTACAGCAGTAATAACACCGAAATTACCTACTGAATATAGTATTAAATCTTTTATCGCAAGGGATTCTACCAAATCCTGACTACCCATCCATATACCGATAGTTCTTGAAAATAAACATCCAATTAAAGTAATAACAAAGATAGTAACTTGTGAGAAAAGAAGATACATCGCTTCAGTAAAAATAAATGTAGATCTATTTGTTGGTGTAGATAATACAAATGCTAGTGACCCAGTTTGAACTTTATCAACCACAAGAGAATTTGCAAGAAGAATATTATAAACAAGAGGAACTAAAACACAAGCAATACCCATTGCAAGAATACCAACAAAGAAACCATAAGAGTTAAGAGATGTTAATTCAGTAAGAGCATTTTCAACATCATTTGGTAACATATCAATTACACCTTGTGATGCATGAACAACACTTGCTAAAGTAGCTTCACTACTTGTTCTATTTTCATTAATAGATCTATCATAAAGAATATCGTAAGTAGCCATCGAAGAAACTATATATCCGTCAATCGTTTTTATCATTTCTTTGCCGGACATATTAGATATCTCATTAGCACCTATCTGGCTAACTGATTCAACATGTTTCCCTGTCTTTTCTTCATATAAATCAATAATTGATTTTTCAGCAATTTCTAGTACAACTCCATCAACTTCGTTTTTAACATATTCTGTTAAAGATTGAGTAGAAGAATTGCCATCAAAGAATTCACTTTCAATAAATTTGTTAACAAAGTCTTGAATATTATTTCTCATTAGTTGAATCTCTTCAGTCGAATCTTTTTTTGCTTGATCTATTTCTTGTTGAGTATAATCTTCACCAGTAATAATCTTCTTATTCATTTTATGAAGCAAATTAGATTCTATGCCCATTCCCTTACTTAGTTCTATGAATTTATCTGGCATATAGGAGGTAGCTTCAACCTCTTTGTATATTGGTACACCACTTTCATTAGTAAAGTTGGTTTTCTCTAAATATACTGGTTTTCCGTAATATGAAGTCTGATATATAACTGAGAAGTTAGGTAGATTGGAATAATAAGCAAACTCGTTTAAGTATTCAACAACAATATCTAAAACAGAAGAAGAAAGAATTTTTCTTCTATAATGTGCATCATTTAAATAAGTATTTTTTGTCTCTG
>CACYDF010000151.1 GCA_902773085.1 uncultured Erysipelotrichaceae bacterium | reverse complement strand
CTTTCCAAATATTGATTTTCTTTTAAGCATCTAATATTATTATCAATGGCTGTATCACTGATTCCAATAAGCATTGTTAACTCTGCCTTTGTTATGTTTGGATTATGTCTCATTTCAGATAGTATTCTTTCTCTTGTTGAATTCAACCTATATTTCCTTAAAACAGAATTATTACCAACTTTTTTACCAACTTTTTTACCAACTTTTCGGTTTTGATTGAATGGTATTGTTACAACAATAGAATTTTCTCTAAAATCAAATGCGTCTTTAGAATAGTTTTCAATTATTTTTGGAACTCCTCTCCCTGACTTATCACTAATTCTTAATTGGGCAAATATTTCTGATAATTTTTCATTAACAGGTACTGATTCTCCAAGATAAAAACCCTCTATAGTTTGAGAAGGGGCTATTGTACCTCTGGATAATATTTCAATTCTGTTAGAATAAACAGTAATCATTGGTTCATTGCCATCAACCCATTTGTTATGTAAAACAGCATTAACTATTGCTTCATTATAAGATTTAATATCAAATAGAGGAGTTTCTTTCCTTTCTTCTTTCCGCTTTGTTTCATCTGATTGAATAATATTTAAAACATCACCATAATCAATCAAATTCTTAAGTGAATACAAAATGCAATCGAATCCAAATTCTTTTATTGTATACAGATTAGAGCCTTTAGTTTCGCCTTCAAAAACTGAAAGTCGTAAAGGCAAATGAGAATTATCTGATAACAATTGTGCTAATATATTGTATTCACCATTTTCGGTTAGTAATTGAAGATTCTTTTTGAATGTTTCCTTCCTAAGCTCAATCCCTTTTGAACCATAATACATAAATAATTTTTTAAAAGATAAATCTTGATATAAAGATTTTGTATTTGTAATAGTTGGATAGCCAGTCTCAAGTATTTTAAATAGGGCCTTTTCAAATTTAGGATTATCTTTTAAACTTGCTTTTGACGAACCTATTCTAATATATCTTTCACCATTAAACGCTGTTGGTACATCTTTTGCAGCTTCAACAACCAAAACAACAACTCTTTTATCTTCAATTATATCTTCGTAAAAATCAAACTTGATTTTTGGTGACAGATTCCTATTTAAATAATTTTGATATGGTTCATTTCTATAGTCTTGGTATTGATCAAAATTAGTACCTACAATTCTATGATTCGAATCATTTACACCCCATATAAAGTAGCCTTGCCTTTTTCCTAATAATGCTGCTGAATTAGAAAGTGCAGAAACGTATTCACCAAGCGCAACAGGTTGAAACCAGTTTTCTTTGTATTCAAACCATTCTCGTTCTTTTTTAAACTGAAATAATTCTTCCAAAAAATTTTTTATATTCATTTTATTACCAACCTTTATTACCAACCCTATTATATCAAAAGGTTGGTGATAAATCACTAAAATATCACAAATGAAATACTATATATTTTCAACTTCATCTAGGTTTTAGAACTATTTATTTCCAATAACTCTAAAGTATAATTTTTTTCTTAAGATATTTTTTTAAAAGCTTTAATGTCTTAGATGAATATAAATTACATAGTTTAATAATTTTTTCTTTATCTAATTCATCAAATATTACTTCATCTATTCTTAAATCATCAAATAATAAATCTAATAATTCTTTTTTGTTATTTCTCGGTGATATTACTGATAAAAGATCAAGTAATGCTTTTTCTTTTGATGCAATCATTACTTTTATTCCATCAATTTCTATTTGATTAATATCATATGGATACGCATTAGGATTAACATCCTGATATAAAAATAATCCAAAACTATTTTTATATTCTTTCTTTTTATTCTTTTTAAATGTAGCTGATTTTATGGCATATACCCTTTCAGGTATCATTCCATAAAACGCTAGAGCAGTCTCAAAAGAAATATATGAAGGAGATAATAGGGCATTAGCAACTATATAAGGGTTAGTATCTTTATTTGTTTCATACAAACCTCTTTTTAATTTAATCAGATTCTTTTTAGTTTCTTCATATGAAATCTTGTTATAGACATTGGAATAATCTCTATAATCATATAGTAACATATCAATAGTTTTAACCATAAATATCCTCCACTTACTACTATTATAGAGTAGTTTTTGGAGGAAATCAACTAATTGTTCATTACTTTCAGAGATTAATAAATCATAGATTATCTTTTATATATATTTGTTAGGTAAATTTATTAATCTCGGTTTAGAAATTGGTTTACCAATGTCATTTAAAGAACTTGGAATTGATGAAAAAGAATGGAATAGTCATATTGAAGAAATTTGTCTTCTTGCGTTTGAAGATCAATGTTCACCTTGTAACCCAAGAGTTCCGCTAGTTGAAGATATGAAAGTTATTTTGAAAAAAGCATATAAATGTGAATGGTAATTCTTCTTTATATTATGTATCATCTTACAATAGTGTCCATGAAAGTTTAGTTTGTTTTTAATAAATGATAAAATCTATTTGTTAGGTGCAGTATTGTAAAATGATACAAAAGTTTTTAAAAATAAGTTTGATACTAAGCCAAGTTAAGAATGTTATTTTAATCTAATATAATATGTTGACTTACCAACTCCTTCTTTTCTTATTTCACCTGAATCACATAATTCTTTTAAACTTCTTTCAATACTAGTTGATGATAATGAAGGCACAAGTTCTAGTATATCCTTCTTTGTAAATTT
>CACYDF010000150.1 GCA_902773085.1 uncultured Erysipelotrichaceae bacterium | reverse complement strand
TTATTTGAAAATACCAGTTTTATATTATTTCTGTTCTAAAAACGGCTTTTTAATGGCTAAAACAAAAAAGAAAGTCTTTAAAGAAGCTCTAGATGGTGCTGATTTAGTTCATTTCCTTGCTGATTTCCCTATGGATAGAGCTGCTAAAAGATATTGTGATAAACATGGAATACTTACTTCTTCAGCATTCCATATTCAACCTGAAAATGCAACTGCTCAAATTCATCTTAATTATAAATTTATTAACTCCTTAGTTTTTTTATATTATCGAATTAAGTTCTATTCTAAATTTAGTGATATTCATGTCCCTTCTCAGATGATTGCTAATCAACTAAGAAAACATCACTACAAAGCAGATATACATGTTATTTCTAATGGAATAGATACTAAATTTAAACCTGTTGATTCTCCTCGCCCTCCTGAATTTAATAAT
Source organism: uncultured Erysipelotrichaceae bacterium (assembly GCA_902773085.1). Lineage (GTDB taxonomy): Bacteria > Bacillota_I > Bacilli_A > RFN20 > CAG-288 > Enterosoma. Next base: position 2,827 of record CACYDF010000150.1, on the reverse strand, counting down.
AAATACTTAATTACAATGGTTGGAAGAATTTCAAGAGAAAAAAGACAAGATTTACTCATTAAAGCTATTAGTAAATCTAAATACGCAAAAAAGATTCAACTTATTTTACTTGGTAATGGAACTTGGTTAAATAAGATTAGAAAATTATCAAAGAAATATTTAGTAAACCAGGCAAAGATTCTTTTTGTTAAACAAGATGAACTAATTAAAATCCTTAATTATTGTGATTTATATGTCCATGCATCTGATTTTGAATCTGAAGCAATATCATGTATGGAAGCATTTGCTTGCGGACTTGTCCCTGTTATTTCTGATTCAAAATATTCAGCAACAAGTCAGTTTGCTTTAACTAGTAACAATACATTTAAGAAAGGTGACTATAAAGATTTAGCAAGTAAAATTGATTATTGGATTGAACATCAAGAAGAAAAAGAAGAACTTTCTAAAAAATATGTTGAGTATGCCAAAGAATATTCCACTGAAAAATGCGGTGATAAAATGAATGAATTATTTGTTAAGATAGTTGAGAAGGCAAATGGCAAAGACAAAAGTTCCAATTAGAACAATCTATTATAGCGATGAATTAAATGACGATTTTGCTGCAACGAATGGAATAAAGCAAAAGCAGATTGATAAAAATTACAATTATTTTCGAGAAAAGAATGTTTTTGTAAAAATTTTATCAGCATTTTTATATTACATAATTGCAAAACCTATTGTTTATATTCTTCTTAAGATAGTCTTTAGATTTAAAGTTATTAATAAAAAAGTGATGAAAAAGCGTGGTAAAAAAGGCTGCTTTATTTATTCTAATCATACTCACTATCTTCCAGATGCAGCTTTAAACTCATTTACTCATAGAGGAAGAAATTATATTATTGTCGGTTCACAAGTAGTCAATATTAAAGGATTAAATAATTTAGTTCAATCTCTTGGTGCAATACCTCTTGGCGATACAATTGATGCAAAAATGAATTTCTTAAGATGTATTGATTCAAAACTAAAAAAGAATGCAAGTATTACAATTTATCCTGAAGCTCATATCTGGCCATACTATACAAAGATAAGAAACTTTTCAAATAAATCATTTAGATATCCAGTTAACTTAAATGTTCCTGTTTTTTCTACAACAACTTGTTATACAAAAACAAAACACTTATCTAAACCTAAAATCATTTTTGTAATTGATGGTCCTTTTTATCCTGATATGAATTTAAGTAAAGAAGATGCTATGAGTAAACTTCGAGACCAAGTTTATGATGCAATGGCTAAAGCAACAAGTAAATATTCTAATTACCAATATATCGAATATATCAAGAAAAAATAAAAACTGCCTCTTATATAAGAGGCAGTAATTATAGGGGGTAATAAATGGTTATCAATTATAAGTCATCTGGACTTGCATTAAAGTGATAAGTAACCATTGAATTTGGATATGCTAATACTGAGTTACCATTTTGATAATTTGTGTTTAAATATTGATATTCTTGTTGGCTACCTCCAAAATAGATATCAGTAATTCCAGTAAAGTCAAATGCACATTCACCAACTGATTCTAGACTTCTAGGAATATATACCTTCGTTAAGTTTTCGCAAAGTTGGAAGAAGTATTCTGGGATCTCTTTAATATTATCAGAGAAGATAAATGTCTCAATATTAGGAGATTCTCTAAAGCATTGGCAACTACTATCTATTGTTGTAAATGAAGAAGGCATCTTGAAATATTCAATTTGTTGAGCATCAAAGCCTAGATCAATCAATGTAGTAATTGGTTTACCATTAAATTCAGATGGTAAGACTACTCTTGTTTCAACATCATTTAACCATGAAATAGAATAATGATCTCCTTCATCTACTAAATCATAAACAGCATCTATTGGTTTTGGTGTTACAGTTACAAGACATGATTTAGTAATTGTATTATCTTCATTAGCTTTAATGGTTAAAGTTGTTGTCCCTTCTTTTAAACCTTTTAATTTTCCATTTGTCACTTTTGCAATATTATAATTACTAAGTGTATAAGAAACAGTTGTGTTTTTAATACCAACTGATGGGTTTAATGCATAAGTTAGCGTTTGTTCTTGACCAGCTTGAATAGTTATTTCTGAATCAAAATCAATTGAAACTAAGTGATTATAGACATCTACTTCACAAGTTGCAGATTTATTATATCCTTCAACATATGCAGTAATAGTTACATGTCCATATCCTAATCCTCTTACTACACCACCATCAACTGTTGCAATACTTTCATCACTACTTTGCCAGATGATATTAACTGAGTTAATAAGCGGTGTGGGACTAACAGTAGGTTCAAGTTCTACTTCATCACCAACATATAAAGATAGACTTGATTGATCTAAGATAATTGAATCAATCATTTCTTCTTCTGGTTCAGGCTCTGGTTCTGGCTCTGGTTCAGGTTCTTCACCTGGTGGATCCACTTTCTGAGGATCTTCTCCATCATCATTTGGTGAGATAGGAATAACAACACTATCTTCATTTGGAGTTGTTGTTTCAATACCTCCATGGCCCATGAAAGGATCTTTTTCATCGGTCTCTGTTTCATCTTGAGTTAGATCATCCTTAGTTAGTTTTAAACACGAGTTTAAAGAACTAGCTAATAAGAAAGCCACACCCAAAAATGACTTCTTGAAAATCTTTTTCATTTTTTGGTTTTCCTCCAATAATTTATGTTACTTATAGTATACAAAAAGATTTTGATTTAAACAATAATTAAATTGAATTGACTTTCACGATTTTTGACAAGCGATTTTTATAAATTATAGTTTTTTATCAAAAAACTAATAAAAATAGCCACTTTTTG
>CACYDF010000149.1 GCA_902773085.1 uncultured Erysipelotrichaceae bacterium | reverse complement strand
TCAAAATGGAGAAAATATTACACCTCAATTTGCTAATGGACAAGAATCAATTATAAAAGGTCCAATGCTTTTTGAAATTAAACCTCGACCAATAATTATTTCTTCTTCAAGTGCAAATTATGAACTTGGTAATAATTTATATGTTGAAAATGATACGGAAATTATTTCTAAATATGATAGCCGTGTATCTATTACTTCTGATAATGAAGTTGATACTTCTTTTGGAGTTGTTCCAAAAGATCTGCTAATTGCTACTAAGAAATATAGTTCATTTTCTGAAATTGGCAACTACTCAAATGACTTTAGTATAAGTATTGTCGATCAAGGAAATTACTACGAAGATGTCTTGAAGAATTATTCGATTTCTTTCTCGTATGGTGAAATAAAAGTAACATGAACTTATATAAAGACTATGAAGCAAAAGTTGCTAAAATCGCTAAAAAGTTTGCCTTTGTAAAAAGGCATAAATTTCCAATTATTGGTATCGTAGTAACTCTATTTACTTTCCTTTTTACCCTGCTTGGAGTTAGTGGAATTATTCAAAAAGATTTATCATTAAACAAACAAGAGTTTGTTTATGGTGAACCTATTGCTTTTGAAAAATCAACTGCCTTTATCTCTTCTACCCATTATGAGTACGCAGTTGATGAGACTAATCCAACATGGACTGATGTTGTTCCAACAACAGTCGGTGACTATTTAATGAGAACATATACATATAATGGATATAAAGTTAAAAGATACGGAGCTACATCAAAATTTAGAATCACTCCTAAAGAGATAGATTTAAAGATTACTAGCCAATATGTTGTCTATGGTGAAAAGCCATTTACTAATGCTGATAGTGTATTAAATAAAGGAGATAGTATTGAGTATATTGGTGTTAACTATGAAAATCTTTCAAGTATTCAACCAGGTGATTCAACTAATGTAGAAATTGATACTAATTCAATTCAAATACTTAATGCAAAAGGAGATGATGTTACTTCTTCTTATTCTATTAGAACTGAAAAGCAGTACTTAAGAATCAATAGAAGAGAACTAACTTTAACTAGTAATTCTCTTTCGAAAGATTATGACGGAATCGAACTTAAAGATTCTAATGTTGTAATTAGTGATGGATCACTTGCTAAAAATGATTATTTTGAAACCACTCCTACAGCCATTGGTTCAGCTACCAGCGTCTTATTTACAAGAAACACAATCACCCCTACTATTAATAATCTTCATATTCATAATCCTACTTTAGGAGAAGTTACCCATCTATATAACATCAGTTATAATGAAGGTTATCTTTCAGTAAATAGAAAAGAACTTATTGTTGAAGGTCCAACATATGAAACAACCTATAATGGAACTTATCAAAACCCACCATTAAATAGTTATAATGCAAGTTCTCTAAAAGTTACTGGTCTTGCTAGTACTGATCGAATTACAAATGTTACTTTCTCAATGGATGGTAATAGTTTACTTACTGGTGAGAGGATTATAAAATTTACATACGAAATAAAAAATTCCACAAATGAATCAGTTAGTAGTAATTACAATATTACAAATAGCTATGGTCGATTTACAATTAAGAAAAAAGATTTAATTGTCACTCCTGGAGTAACAAACTCTACCCAGGCAACTTCTCAAATAGTTTATGATCAAAGTAGCCAAAAATACACTAAGGAATTTGATGGAACTAATTCTCAAACTGCGATTAGCTATGTCCAAGGCATTTGCACAAATGACACATATAGAATTTCTACTACGTCTAGTCATAGAACACCTGGTACTTACTATCTTAATAATAATCTATCAGTAAGAGTGACAAATAATGCGTCTAATTCTCCAATTGATGTAACAACAGCGGGATATAACATCATCTATGAGAATAGAATCTTAGAAATAACTAAAAAGCCAATTACTATTTCTGTTCCTAATATCAATTTATATGAATGCTCTAACGTGATTAATGATAGTCTTGTCTCTTATTCAATTACAAACGGTGGACTTATAAATGGGCATAGAATCTACTTCTCACCAAAAAGATCAACAAGCCTTTCTGAAGGTTCATATAATTTATTTGATTTATATACTTTGAATATTTATAATTCATCAAATATATCTCAAAACTCGTATTATGACATAAATGTTAATTCTCCAATGATTTATGTTCAAAAAGCAAAGTTTGCACTTTCTCTTCCATCAAGTAGTTTAGAATATAACGCATCTTCTCGTAGCTATGTAGCAAGTCTTAGCGATAACACTATTACTATAGATAGAAGTAAATCTAATTTACCAAGTAGTGTTAGTACAAATGAAATTGAAGTAAGAACTTCTTTAACCAATGTTGAAAAGCATGTCTTTACTTCAAATGACATCACTTCTTTTTCAGCATCTTATTCTCTTTCAGTTAATAAGAATGGTTCACAATCTAATCAAAATTTACAAATGAATTCTTCAGATGTAACATTTGAATTTATTGATACTCCTTATTTTGAAATCTATAAAAGAGATATAAATGTAACATTTAATCCTCCTGTTAAATATTTTGATAATAAAGCATTTGATCCAAATTTATTAATTAGTAATAACTTATATACTATTACTTATGGTTCTCTTTGCAATAATCACCGCTTTGTCTTTACTACTAATAGAAATATTACAAGTGTTGGTACATATACAGATAATGATTTAAAACAAGCCTATACATTAAAGATATATGATAGCAGCAATACTGATAGAACTAGTAATTATAATCTTAATTATTCATTTGGAAATTCACTTGTTATTAAAAGAGCAACAATTGATATAACTATTAAAGATCGTGATACGAAAATCTTTTTCAATGTTTTTAGTATTAATGATTTATTATATAGAACTTATAACGGGGAAGAAACTTCAACCTTTGATGGTAGTTCAAATGATAACCTTCTTCTTACTTCAAGTTATTATGATTCTGAACGAATAACAGATTATAGGTCAAATATTTCTAGTGACTATGGAGGAAATTTTGATTTTAGTTGTAAACTTGGAATTGATCCTCAAAAAGAAGCAGGTACTTATGATATTAAAGTAAAATCTTTTACACTATCTATCAATGATATATATTCTACAAATATCACTTCTCAAGATTATGTAGATATCAATGTTACTAATGGCAATAACGGATACGAAATACGAAAAAGAAATATTTCGTTTTCTATTCCAAATTTAACTTATATCTACGATGGAAATAATATTGACTATAATTATGAACTTGATACTTCTAACTTAGAAGGTAGTCTTGTTAGTGGTCACAAATTAAATCTAACTGGAAATAGCATTTCTCAAGTTGGAACATATGATGCAAATAGTCTTGGGCTAGTATTTAAAATTCTTGATTCAAATAATAATGATGTTACAAATAACTATCAGTTAAATTGGAATAATAGAAATTCTTTTAGTATTACTGTTGAAAGAGTTAGTGTTATTTGTGAACGTAGTAATTCCTTTACTAATCCAACAAGGATATATGATGGTACATATATAAAAGAAGATAGTTTCTATGAAAGAGTATATTCACCAAATGCTATTGATGATAGTAAACATTCTTATTCTCTAGCTTTTGAATTTAAAGATGGCCAAATCCCTGATTCATATTATGATGCAGGAACTATTCTTCTTTCAGCAACTAATCCTTCATCTACATATACTGATATTTATTGCTATAAAGAATATAAAGGACAAACTATTAAAATATTAGTCCAAGATATTCAATATAATATTGCAAGTAATAAAAACTATATTACTGAACAAAGACAATTAAATATAATTTTATCAGACACTGTATATTATGTAGGTAGTGAAGAAGAATATGTTTTTGATTATGCTGTAAATCCACAAGTTGTTCAAATAACAGGAGAAGGCCTTGCCTCTGGTGATACAATACGAACTCTTAAATTAAGAGAAGGCCATGGAATAAATGGATCTAATCTTGATTTACCTGGTGTAACATCTGTTGATTATGATGTTTCAAATTATACAAGTTATTTTGAAATTGAAATATTTAATACTAATCGAAATAAAGTAGTTACTAATAACTACAATATTAACTACTCAGGAACTATCCAATATAAGAAAGCAAGTTTATCTATTCAAGTCACAAATCAACCTTCACTTCTTTATTCAGGAGAAGAATATGAAATAACTTCTTCTGTTGTTACTAAAAGAGATTTACCATCACAAGCCACTTTAGACATTCAATATAAAATTATTACTGATGAAGATGTCTTATATGCACCAGGATACAAAACAAGTAAAATCGGCTCATACTATTATGCAATTGAAGATGTAAAAGTATATTACAAAGGTAGAGATATATCATCTAGTGTTGATATTACATATTATAAGTATCATGTTGCTTCAGCTAATATTGTAAAATCTGATTTGAGTATTTCAACAGATAGCTACGAATTAGGCTTATTTGATAATTATGAATATCAACTGCCTGATCCAAGAATCACGTATGTTGCTTTTGGCTCAGTTAGTGCATTTAAATCTACTTTTACAATCACATTTGAAATGATGGTAGATGATCCAAATGGTATATTCATCGTTACTGAAAATGGTAATATTAAAATTATTAATTACGGAACAACATCTAATCAAATAAGAGGTGTTAAAATTATTCATAATGCAACTCAGGAAGATGTTACTGATAATTTTAATATCACATGGATTGTTGGAACAATCACTGGTGTTGATATTGGAATTACATAATTATAGAAAAAATGACAATAATTGATTATAATATTTAAGTTAATAAAAGAGGTTTAAAATGGATAATAATAAAATAATTGAAAAGATTCAAAAAGTTGCTGACGAAAATGCTAAGAAGTATATCAGACCTGCAGTTTTAGATTTAGTCTATTCTGAAGAACAAAAAGATGGTTCAACTGATCATTATGTTCTTGGTTCAGATATGCCTCATTTGATATACCGTATCTTTAATGAAGATAGCAAAGGTAATATTCAAGAAATCACTGATTTCAAAGTTATTACTCAAAAATCCGCTTATTATGAAAACACAGTTAAAGGAACTTTAAAACTTGTTCCACCATCAGTTGTTGAAACAAGTGACTATGAAATTATGGTTGAAAATCAACTCGATAATGGTTCAGTTGAAATTAAACTTAAATCATCATCTAATCGAAATATTACAATGATTGAATCTTATCGATATTTTGATTATGTTTCTCGAATCTTCTTTGTTGGTTGTGTTTCTACTTCTTTTGGTGGTTTATATGTTTTTTCACTTATTGGAGAAGGAAAACATTTAAGAATCATCAATGGTTCTGATCCAGTTGTAAAACCAAGATTAGAAATGATTAATGAATTATTCCAAAATAGAGTACTACCTTCTTTTTTAACAATTGATGCTGCTAATAAACTTCTTCTTGATAATAAAAATAAAGCACGAGTTAAACTTACTGATGATAAAGGTAAAGAAGTCGAATTTGAATGTAATTTCTGCTACGATGATTATGAAAGTAAAAATAGATTTGCATTCTTAGCTAGAGTAGATAATCCTGCTGAAGGAATAATAATGCTTTGCGATATCTTTGATAACAATAAACTTATTCTTTCTAACGGCTGGACTGATAAACAAAAAGAAGTTGCAGAAAGAGTTTCAAAACTATTAACTGATAATAGAGATGAGTTTAATAAACATACTTGTCCATTCTTTGTTGATAATCTTGACTTCAGATACGAAAAATTTAAAAAAGGAGAATTAACATCTGCTCCTACTAGTGATAATAATCAAGTAAAAGAAAAAAATACTAAAGCAAAGAAAACTAAAAAGAAGTAAATATTATTAATGAATAATTCAAAGTTTTTTATAGCTAGTTCAAAGTCTTTACTGGCTAGATTTTGCCCTGTTGGTGCAAGTTTGAATTATTTAAGTTTTGATAATATTCCTTTAATTCTTTCTATTGAAGATACTGCTGAGTTTTCAAGTGCACCTTTATTCTTTGGTAAAATCTTAGCCCCAGTTGCAGGAAGAATTACAAATGTAGTTAATATAAATAATAAAGAATATATCTTAAAAGAAGATGAACCTGGAATATCTCTTCATTCAGGAAATTTAGATTCTCTTTCTTTTCAAGATTTTAATTATAAAATTATTAACGAAGAAAAAGAAACAAAAATAATCTTTACTAAAACTTTTAATCCTAAACCACTACCAGGTGAAATAGATTTAACTATTACTTATTCTCTTCCTCTTGAAGAAGATGAACTTACTATTTATTTTGACGCTACAACAAATAAAGATAGTCTTGTATCTTTATCCAACCATATTTATTTTAACTTTAATACTTTTGATATAAATGATTATTCCCTTACTATTAATTCTTCACAAGTTTCTCATTTCTATACTAAATCAAAATTAATAAAGGGATTAAAAAAAGTAAGTGAGGACTTCTCGTTTACAGAAAAAAGTAATTTAAAAGATAAACTAGATGTCATCGAAAAGAAGAATAAACTTCTTGATCACTACTATCTTTTTGATGAAGCAAATAGTTTAATTCCTCAAGTTACTTTAGAAAATAAACAAATTAAAATGGAAGTCTATACATCATTTGAAGGATGTAATGTCTTTGTTGATTCAACTAAGCTTCCTTTTCATTTTTCTCATGATGAAAATACTCTTACTTCAACTAGACGTGGAATTGCACTTGAATGTCAAAATAGAAACTTCCCTTATTCAAAGATTCTTCTTAAAAAAGGAGAAGAGTATCATCACTTTATTAAATATCGTTTCTATAGGAAAAAATAAAAATGAATAATAATAGTAATACTAAAACATTTATATATATGGGATTAATGTCACTTCTTATAATAGGTGCAAGTATCTTTCTTTGTTTCTATTCTAATTGGAATCCTTTTGCGATTGTCGCTTTAATTATTTCAAGTTTAGTTGCTATATATTTAGTAGTTATGTATTTAATTACCAATAAGAAAAAAGATAATGGAAATAAATAAAAAGTTAGTTTCTCTTCCAAATGATTGGAATAAATATCTTTCTGATGAGATGGAAAAAGACTATTTTAAAAACCTTGTTTCTTATTTATCTAATAAATATGAAACTAGTGTTATTTTTCCACCAATAGATAATATTTATGATGCTTTAAAATATGTGACTATTGATTCAGTAAGATTTGTCCTTTTTGGTCAAGATCCCTACTATAGACGTGGTCAAGCAAATGGTCTAGCCTTTTCATTAAATAAGGGAGTAAAACTAACTCCTTCCTTAAAGAATATCTTTAAGGAAATTAGTCTTGAATATTTTTATCCTATTCCAAAAAGTGGGGATTTAACTCCTCTTGCAAAGCAAAATGTATTATTACTTAATACTGTTTTAACAGTTGAAGAAGGTAAACCAGCATCTCATAAAAATCTCGGATGGGATTTGTTCACTTCAAGAATTATTCAAGAGATTGAAAAAAGGAGAGATAATGTCATTTATCTTCTACTTGGTAATGATGCTTTAAAAAAAGAAAAAGATATCATCCATAAAAACAATATTGTTTATGCTGGCCATCCATCTCCATTAAATACATCGAAAGATAAACCTTTTATTAATTCAAATTGTTTTATTAAAGTTAATCAATTATTAAAAAAATATTATAACGAAGAAATCAATTTTAATTTACTAAATCTCGAGTAAATCATCAAACATCTTTTTGACTGTATCTGATGATTCAAAATTATCTTCTTTGATAATTTTAATTTTCGATTTTTCTTTTCTATCTCTAATATCTTTTCTTTCAAGAAGAGTATTTAATGATGTCGATTTTTCAATCTTTTCCATTGGCTCTTCTTTTTCTTCTAACATATCATCAAAAGAAACTGCAGAAGCTATTTCAGGTTTTTGACTAATTTGAAGATTATCTTGTGTATTGCCATCTTCACACTTTAATTTCATTTTAAGATGAAGTTCTTCTTTTTCTTTCATACTCTGTTTTTTGAAATCTTCCACATTGACTGAATGACTTGAGCCCATACTAAGTAAATCATCGAAGAATGATACATTTTCATTTTTAGGCTTTGGTTGTGAAGTAGATGAATGAAGTAAAGTATCCACCTTATCTGTAATTAATTCTTCTTTTTCAATCTTTGGTTTTAAATCAACTGCTTTTCTTAAATTACGATTAGTAGTATCATTTGCACTAGAAACAAGAAGTTCCTCTTTTTTCAAATGATTAAACTTATCGTAGTCCATAATGACACGTGGTTTTTCTTTTGCATTTATACTTCCATCAGGACTAATGGTATCAGTCTTGCCAGGAATGATTTCATATGAATCATCACTAGCTTCTTTTCTTTCTACAACGATATTTCTTCTAGAAACTACTTCACCAGTAGGCCTACTAACAATTCTAGGAGAAGTCATTACTAAGTTAATCTTTCTCTTCTTTACTTTATAATGTGCCTTTACTGGCTCATCTCTTAGCCTAATTTGTTTTTCAACAATATTATCATATCTTCCTTCTTCACTTGCTCGTGGCCTTTGTTTTGGAATAGGTCTTGGAGTTGGATTTGGAGTAGAGGCAACTGGCTTTGGAGCAGGAGGAGCTGGTTTTGGTTCTACCTTTGGTGCAGTAGGTTTTGGTGTAGGAGCAGGTTTATCTTCTACTTGAGAGACTTCACTCTCCACTATTTTTTTTTTCGCAAGTTCTTCTTTCTTTGCTTCTTCACTAACTAAAGTCGTTGGTAATTCTTTTAAAATTATCATTTCAGGTTCTTTATTAGGATTTGGTTCTCTTTCTTCTCTATAATCAAATTGATCTGCTTGAGGTCTAGTTTGTTGTGGCCTACTTCTTTCTTGAGTAGGTTGTTGATAATTTCTTGGTTGACTTCTACTAGTATCTTCTTGTCTATGTGATACTACTTCTTCATCTTCATGATTATCTTCTTGAGAAGGTTTTAGTCTACTCTGTCCATCTGTTTTTTTTTT
>CACYDF010000148.1 GCA_902773085.1 uncultured Erysipelotrichaceae bacterium | reverse complement strand
TTGGACCTAAAGTAAGTTTAACAGTATTTGCAAGAGCATCAACACCTTTTAACATATGTGCTCTAGCATCTTTTCCATAAGTAATTTTTTTAGACATATTTTTCTCCTTTATTTAACAATAGCAAGAATATCTTTATCTTGAACTAGCATTAATTTTCTACCGTCTTCTTCATAATCGGTAGTCGCATATTTTTTATAAATAACTTTTTGACCAACCTTGACAATAACTTCAACTTTCTTTCCATCACTATCAGTATATCCTGGGCCAATTGCAACAACAGTTGCAAGAGCAGATTCGTTTTCATTAGCAGTAGCTAAGATAATTTTACCGACCTTTTTTTCATCAGGAACCTTTTCAAGTAGTACATAATCTCTTAATGGTTGAACCATAAATATATTCCTCCTTAATTCGACCACATAATATTATAGAACAAAAAAAAGCAAATGCAAGATGTATGAGCAAAAAATTAGCAAACGACATAGTTAAATGCCAACTTTTTATAATTATGGGTATTTTTGATACTACAAAACAACAAATAAATGAAGTGATAATTAATTTAAATTAATTATAATTTTTATTGATATAAGGTAGATTTTAAAAGAGGATTTCTGTATACTATTATATGTAAGCACTTACAAAAGGAGAACATATGTCATTTAGTCCTGAAAAAATAAGAAACATTGCCATCGTTGGTCACCAGTCTTCTGGTAAAACAAGTTTATGTGAATCTCTTGTATATAAAGCAGGGATTATTAAAGAAAAAGGAAGCATTGAAAAAAAGAATACTATTTCTGATTACTTAGCTGATGAAAAGAAAAAACTATCTTCACTTCAATCATCAATTATTTCTTTTGATTATAATGACTATCACTATAATCTAATTGATATACCAGGAAATGATGATTTCATTTTCGAGATGATTGGAGTAACTAAACTTGTTAAAGGTGCAGTACTTGTTATTGATGCTACAAAAGGTGTTCAAATAGGAACAATAAAAGCATTTAATCGACTTCGTAAAAGAGGAGTCCCTATTTTTATTTTCATTAATAAAATGGATAGTTCAAATATTAGTTTTAATTCTTTATACGAAGATATATGTAATCAACTTGATAAAAAGAAATGTGTGCCTTTTACTTATCCTCTTGGAAAAGAAGATAAGTTTGATGGCTTTGTTAATGTTGTTGAACTTAAAGCAAGAATCTATAATGGAACAACTTGTGTAGATGGAGAAATCTACGATGATAAAAAGCAGATTGTTTTTGAACTACATAATAGACTATGTGAAGCAGTTGCTACAACAAATGATGAACTTCTTGAAAAGTTCTTCTCTTCAACTCCTTTAACTAACGAGGAGATTAAAACTGGATTAAGAGAAGGAATCCTTTCTGGTGAACTATATCCATTAATTGTTGGCTCAGCTACTAAAGATATCGGATGTAATACTTTATTAAATATGTTTAAAGATTATTTCCCTTCTCCAAGTGATTTACAACCAATTAAAGGAAAAGATGAAGACGGGAAAGAAGTCTTAATAAAAACAGATATTAATGATCCACTTGCTTTAACTATTTTTAAAACAACATTTAATGCATATCAAGGATTAATATCAATATTTAAAGTTCACTCTGGGAAATTAGCTATTGGTGATGAAGTCTATTGTACTAATAATCAAAAGACATATAAGATAAATACTTTGTTTTCTCTTTTTGGAGAAAAACTAGTTCCTGTAAAAGAATTATCTGCAGGAGATATTGGTGCAACAACAAAACTTGATGATTTAAGGTTATCATACTACCTTGTTTCACCTGAAAGAAAAGTTATCATTGATCCAACTAATTATCCAACAGCAACTTATTTCAAAGGAATTATTCCAGAATCAAAAAATGATTCTGATAAACTTTTTTCTTCAATTGAAAAGTTATTAATTGAAGATCCCTGTATTAAATTAGAAAAGAATGATTCTACTAATCAAATATTAATTGGAGGTCTATCTTCATCTCATCTAAATTATATTTTTGAAAAGTTAAAAGAAGAATACGGAATTAAGTTTTCTTTAGAAGATGCAAAGATTTCTTATCGTGAAACAATTACTAAGAGTGGTTCGGCAGAAGGAAGATATATCAAACAATCAGGTGGTTCAGGATATTATGGAGTAGTAAATATGGAGTTTTCTCCATCTGATAAAAATGAATTTGATCAAAAGGTCTTTGGTGGTCATGTATCAAAAGGATATTTCCCAGCTGTTGAAAAAGGCTTCTTTGAAGCCTTAGAAAAAGGAAGTTTAACTTCTTCACCTGTAATAAATGTTAAAGGTGTTCTTCTTGATGGAAAAGAACATTCAGTTGATTCAAATGAAATGGCATTTAAAAATGCAGCCATTTCTGCTTTTAGAAATGCATATGATTCTTTAGGACCAATTCTTCTTGAACCATATTATAAACTTAGTATTGTTGTAAATAGTGAATATCTAGGAAACATCCTTTCTGATTTAACTAAAAGAAGAGCCCGAATTCTTTCTACTGAAGAAAAAGAAGGAAATAGCATTGAAGTAGTTGCTTTAGTTCCTCAAGCTGAAATTCTTGAATATGCAAATGAAATAAAATCCATTACAAAAGCGACAGGATATTATAATCAAGAATTTAATTCTTATGAACCAGTTCCTAAAGCATTAGCCGATAGTATTATTTCAAAATTAAATTCAAATAAATAAATTATTATTGTGGAAATACTTCGTTTCCATCTGCACAAACTAATTCTACACTCTTATTTCCATACCAGTTAGTATTTAATTTGCTAGAAATACCTTCTAACGTATATTCAAACACTTCAAAACCAACCGTTGAATAGGTATTTCCCCCAGCTCCATAGAAGGCATTTGTATTTACTGAAGTAAGACTGTTACCAGGATAGACATATCCAGGGAGGTTAACGCCTTCAAATATATATTCTGGGATTACTGTTAATTTTTCTGGTAACATAAACCAAAAAACAAGGGAATCATTATCATAAATTGAAGTCAAGCCTGTATCTTTAAAACATTTCTTCCCTAATGTTGTAATATTTTCGTCTAAATAAACATATTTAAGATTTGATAAACCACTAAAGGCATCATCAACAATAGAAGTAACTGAATTACCAACAGCCAAGTAGAGACTTTTCAAAGTTGATAGTTTGGTAATATTAGGAGTAAGAACTTTATTACTTACACTGATGTATTGATTTGTTTTTAAATAATCCCAAGTAAGAACTTTGTATTCTTGAGAATTCTCGTTTTCTTTATAAGTTGCATATCCATCTGGATATTCTTTGATAAGACTAACTTTTTTAAATACTGGGTAGTAAACTGTATTTTGTGTAACTGGTTTTAGTCCGATTTTAGATTTACTTGAAATTTTTTCAACACCACCGAGCATATTATCTTTACTCAAATATCCAGCATACCAATCTTCAAATATGTAATATTGGAAATCGCTTCGTGCAGGGTATGTAGTACATTTTACTTCGTCATTAGGAAATAAAGTTGCAAAGTCAGGAGTAGTATTCACTTTGACATCAATTGATCTAACTGCACCAGATGATCCTTGTTCAGATAAATAAAAAGTAAGTTGAAATGTCGTATTTGGATCAATTTGATATACTGCATAATAACTATCATTTTTTGTAACAACGGGGAAATCACTTGTTTTAGTAATTGTTGGTGTTGAAGAATTAGAAACAGTTGAATAACCAACAAATAAATTATTTCCATTATTATTTTGTTGTTTATATGTTGGCCTACTTCCATAGTTCACATATTGTGTATCAAGACGAGTTTTACCATTATTACTATAAAAAGTTACTTCATATTGTCTTATCGTACTTGAATATTTTGCGACATATGTTTGATCTTTATTAGCAGCATAGATTGATGGTTCCCAGTGTGAGAAAGTGTAATCATATTGTTGACTACTATCTTTTGTAGGAGTATAACCTAGAGCTGGTTTTTTACCAGCTTCTACTTGAAAAGTTTTGAGAGTACTACCATCATCATTAACAAAGGTTATTTGATATTTAGTTGTAACAGATTCAGAATCATCATTTATGACTTTTCCACTATTGTCACTATTATTTGTTGATGAAGGATCTAATTCATCAAATGCAAATTGGTCATTAGAATCGCTATTTTCATTTTCTTCATGTATGCCATCGCAACCAACTAGAAATAAGCTAGTAAGTAATGGTAAAAATAAAATCTTCTTCATTTTCTCTCCTCAAAACATTTTTTATTATACATTAAATTAAATATGTATTGTTATTTAATTTAATCAATTTTGATAATTAAAAGATACATAATTTAGGTAGTTTGTCTCATTTATATTGATTAGTTTATCTTTTTCTCTTATAATTTAAGAGAAAGTAGGGCTATATTGATGAAGCAATTTGAAACAACAGTTCAGTATTTAAAACATAGAGTTTTGACTGAAGTTATTAAATCCGTATATAAAGGTGATTTAAAAAAAGATTTATTAGACATACCTAAAAAGATTATCCCAGGACCTAAGGCTGAGATGAGGTGTTGTATTTATAAAGAAAGAGAGATTATTTCTGAAAGAATAAAACTCGCACTAGGAGGCGAAAAGAAGAACAATAATTTATTAGAAGTTCTAGAAGCAGCGTGTGAAGAATGTCCTTTTGGCGGTGTTCAAATTACGCCTTCATGTAGAGGATGTTTAGCACATAGATGTTTAGAAGCCTGTCCTAAAAAAGCAATAAGTGTTGATAATAAAACTAGACAAGCAGTTATTAATAAAGAACTTTGTATTAACTGCGGACTATGTATTAAAGCATGTCAATTTTCAGCAATAGCTAATTTTACACGTCCTTGTGCATCTTCTTGCAAAGTAGGTGCAATAACAAGTAGAGAAGATGGCATCTGTCAAATTATTGAAGAAAAATGTACTCGTTGTGGAGCCTGTTCTCTTGCTTGCCCTTATGGTGCAATCATGGATAAATCTTTTATTCTTGACTGCATTAAACTATTACAAGATCAAAAAAGAAAAGGACATATTTATTTTGTTGTTGCTCCTTCTATTGCAACTCAATATCCAAATATTAAAGTAGGTCAAATTGTATCAGGAATTAAAAAACTTGGTGTTAGTAAAGTTTTTGAAGCTGCACTAGGTGCTGATATGGTTGCTTATAATGAAGCAAGAGATTTAGAAAAAGAAGGAGTATGTACTTCTTCTTGTTGTAGTGCATTTGTTAAATATATTAAAACTGCATATCCAGAACTTGTTGATAAAATATCCAAAAACTTATCACCAATGGCAACGATGTGTAAATATATTAAGAAAGAAGATAAAGATGCTACCTGTATCTTTGTTGGGCCTTGTATTGCTAAAAAGATGGAAGTTACTAATAAAGAATCTTCTTTATATGTTGATAATGTCATTACATTTGAAGAACTTGATGCTTTCTTTGATGCACTTGAAATTGATTTAGCTTCTTTAAAAGAAGACAAATATGAAAATGCATCTTTCTTTGGTAGAGTTTTTGGTAGAAGCGGTGGCCTTTCAATTGCTGTTAAGCAAGCACTAAGTGAAAAAGGATCATCTTTTGAATTAAAAGAATGTTTTGCAAGTGGATTAGATCAATGCAAAAATGCACTTAACCAACTTAAAGCTGGTACTAATACTTTCAATTTTTTAGAAGGAATGGCTTGTACAGGTGGATGTATTTTTGGTCCTGCTAGTTTATCTCATAAAATTAGGGATACTTCGACCATGGATAAATATGCAAAAGAAAGTGATAAAAAAGGAATCGAAGATTCTTTAAAGAATAAAAATGGAATAGATAAAATATCTAATTTCTAATCAAGCTGAGGAAAACATGAAATATAAAAGAGTTATATTAATATCAACAATTATTAGTATGTCGTTAAATAGTTGTCTATTTAACCGTGCATCTGATTATATGGGTAAACAAGAATATTCTGCATCAGTAGAAGATACAAATAGTGGTTATTCTAAAATAGAAAATCCTCTAACTTATTCTAAATATCAGAATTATTCTGCTTATCCAACTTTCACTCCTAATGAAGGAGAAGTTAATCTTCTTGCTATACCAGTATTATTTACTGATTCTAAAATTAATACACAAACTAGAATTCAAGAAGTTAAAAATGATATTAATAAGTCTCTTTTTGGTAATGCAAGTGATACTGGTTGGGAATCAGTTTCTTCTTATTATTCAAAATCATCGTTTGGTAAATTAACTATTAAAGGAACTGTTTCTGATCCATATCAATACCAAGGGACTTCATCTAAGTTTGCTAGTGATGCAAAAGGACTTGAAAGTTCAGATGTTGGCAGAGCAGTAGTTTCTCTTCTTGATGATGCTGTTAAATGGTACAAAGCTAATAATCCTAGTGAAGATATGACTAAATATGATTTAGATAAAGACGGATATTTAGATGGTGTCTATCTTATTTATTTAAATGATTATTATGGAAGAGGACAGACCGAGGAATCTTTTAAACTAGATCCTGATGTTTTCTGGGCATTTTGTTCTTGGACTAATATTGATAAAAATACTACATCTCCAACTCCAGGTGTTTTCTTCTGGTGTTCATATTATTTCCTTTTTGAAGGATATGGTGATAGTAAACTTGATTCTCATACCTTTATTCATGAAACTGGTCATATGTTAGGACTAGATGATTATTATTCATATAATACAATTAAATTAGGAAGAGATTATATCACTCCTTCTCCTCTTGGTGGAGTTGATATGATGGATTTAAATATCATTGATCACAATGCTTTTTCCAAGTTTTCTCTTGGTTGGGTAAAACCATATGTCATTGATAAAGAAGGTTCTCTAACTATTAAAAAATCTTCGACAACAGGAGAGTGCGTAATTATTCCAACAAGTTCATATAATAGATCTTCATTTGATGAATATTTAATGATTGAACTTTATTCTCCTGATAATTTAAATGATTCAGATATTAACAAAGGTTATTCACCTAGAGATATATTTTTAAACCAATATGGGAAATTAGATTCAGTTGGAATAAGAGTATATCATGTTGATGCTAGACTTGTATCATATAAAGACCTTGTTGATAGTGCACTTGATGAAAAATATTTTACTGATCTTGGTTCACTTAATAAACTTGATAAAGGTAATTTTGTTATAGTTGGACATTCTAATACTCCAGAAGGGCAAGATAAAGATGGGAAACTTGAATCTTATAATATTGCTTTAAATCCTTCTTATCGATTAATTCAAGCTATCACACCTGAGGGAGTTGATTATCAATCTAATGAAAAATATGTATCTAATAATAGTCTATTTTATAAAGGTGGACATATTAAATTAACCAATAGTAGATTTAGAAAACAATTTCCTAACGGTCAAAAAGAAAACATGGCTAACAATGGATTTAACTTATTATTCAATTTTACAGTTGATGATATGAGTAAGGATTCTTGTAAACTAACTTTTACTTCGATAAAATGAAAATAATGGTTATATCTGATACTCATGGAGATGTCTATTATTTAAACAAAGTAATTCAGACCTTTTATGCGCAAGGATATAATAAACTTTATCATTTAGGTGATATAGGAAGAGAATCAATAAAACTATTAAATCCCTTATCAGATAAAATAAAAGCAGTGAAAGGAAATAATGATTTCTTTTTAGAAGATGCTAAATTTAAATGTGACTCATATATTGAACTTGATTATGTTTTTAATAAGGTGATTGTTCTTACTCACGGGCATTATTATTCTCCATATTCATATAATGGAAAGTATGATATCTTTTTATATGGACATACACACACGGGACTAATTTATAAAGTTGGTAATCAAATAATTGCTTGCCCTGGCTCCATTTCTTTACCTAGAGATCAATACAATTCCTATATTGAAATTAATGAAAAGAGTATTAAACTAGTAGATGTAGAAACATCTAAAGTTATTAAACAGGAATTATTATGAACGAGAAATATTTAATTATATCTGATATCCACGGCTCACCTTCTTTTTTAGAAAAAGCTTTAAATATCTATGTAAAAGAAAAATATAATAAGTTATTTATCTTAGGTGATTTATTTTATTCTGGAGCTAGAAATATTCCTCCAATTGATTATTCACCAATTAAGGTTGTTGAATTATTAAATAGTAGATATCAAGATATTATTGTAGTAAAAGGAAACTGTGAATCTGATGTTGATTTAATGGTTTCTAAATTTCCTATTTTTGAAATTTATTCAACTATACTCTTTGATAAGAAAGTTGCTTTTTACCATGGGCATCAAAACTATAAAAGTGATTTATCAAGATATAACGATATCATCTTTACTGGTCATACTCATATCAGTATGATTCAAAAAGAAGGTAGTGTTATCTATGTAAATCCTGGTTCAATATCTTTACCTAAAGATGAACATCATTCTTATATTTCTTTTGAAAAAGGAAAGATAACTATTTTTGATTTGGAGTCTTTTAAAGAAATAAACAAGATTATCTTTTAATTAAGATTCAAAGAAGTCATTTTTGATTTGTTCACTTAAGTATAAAAGTTCTTCAAGATAGTTTTTAGTCTTTGTTAAAGTAAAAACAAAATGATTATCTTGGATAGTTATTTTTAGAAGTGGTTTAATTATTTCAAGTGACTTTTCCCAAGATAAGTACACCTTTTCTTTAGACATTAATAAGTCATTTGAATATAAAGTAAAGTAACCAAGGTTTTCTTTAAAGTTATCAAAAAGTCCACAGTTAAGATTAATTTCAATATGTCTTTTAATAAATAGATTACTTACTTCAACTGGATATATTCCATAAACGTCTTTTATTTTATTTTCAAGTTTAGTGAGTTCTTCAATGGTAGTTACTTCATATAGTTCTGAGTAGATTGAAAGTCTATCTTTAGTTGAACAATAACTAGTTGGAATCATAGCTTCTAAAGAAAAAGAAAGTTCAAAGTTTGTTTGAATATGTTTTCCTTCTTCATATAGCTTCTTTTCTTTAACTACAGAATTGATTAAATCTATGTAGGCATCATAGCCAAGGGTATCAACAAAGCCAGCTTGTTCAGAACCAAGAATATCTCCTGCTCCTCTGATATTAAGATCTTGCATTGCTATTTTATATCCTGAACCAAGTTCAGTGAAGTTCTTAAGTGCTTTTAATCTTAATCTTGCAACATCTGAAATATCTTTTTCATCATCATAAAAGAAGTATGCATATGCAAAAATATCACTTCTTCCTACTCTTCCTTTGATTTGATATAGTTGGGCTAAACCGAAATTTTGACTATCTTCAACAATAATTGTATTAACATTTGGTACATCAAGACCACTTTCAATAATAGATGTACATATTAAAATATCAATATTTCCAAGATAAAAGTTATTCATAATCTCTTCAATTTCGTCTTCATCTATCTGACCATGACATATTTCTATCCTTTTATCAGGGAATTTTTTGGTTAATTTTCTTTTAACTGATTCTAAATCAGCAATATGATTATGTAAGAAATAAACTTGACCGTTTCTAGAGAGTTCTCTTTCGATTGCTTCAAAAAGCAGTTCATCATCTTTTTTAATAACATAAGTTTTAACTGGAAGCCTATTTAGAGGGGGCTCTTCTAAATATGATATTTGTCTAATATTTAATAAAGATAGTTGTAATGTCCTTGGTATAGGAGTAGCCGATAAAGTAAGAGAATCAATATTCTTATATTTATCTTTTATCTTTTCTTTATGTGATACACCAAAGCGTTGTTCTTCATCAATTATTAGTAGACCTAAATCTTTAAAAGAGATTGATGAAGAAAGAAGAGAATGGGTACCAATTACTAAATCCATTTTTCCTTCTTTAATCAGTTGAATATTTTTTCTTTGTTCTGATTTAGGTACAAGACGAGAGAAAAGGCACATCCTAATATTAAACTGATTTAGTCTTGATTGAGCATTCTTATAGTGCTGCATACTTAGAATTGTTGTAGGACATAAAAAGGCAACTTGTTTGTTATTTGTTATTGCAATAAAAGATGCATAAAAAGCCATCTCAGTTTTGCCAAAACCAACATCACCAGTTAGAAGTCTATCCATTGGTAAACTTGACTCCATATCTTTTTTTATTTCTTCCATACATCTAAGCTGACTTGCTGTATATGGGAATGGGAATGAAGAAAGATATTCTTCTTCAAGTTCTTTATCAAGAGAAAAAGAATAACCAATATTTTTACTTCGTTGAGAATAGATATCAAGAAGTTGATCAGCAAGAAAACTAATTCTTGATCTTATTTTAGATTTTTTTCTTGACCAAGTTGAACCACCAATTTTATCTAGTGTTGGTTTAAAAGAATCTTTAGAAGAATATTTTCTAATCATCTTATATTGCGATAAAGGAATATATAAAAATGCGTTACCTTGATAAACCACTTTTAAATATTCGAGTCCATCCATTTCTTTTATTCCTTGGTATTGACCAACCCCATGAGTATCATGAACAACATAGTCTCCAACTTGTAGTTCATCAAATTTTCTTATGGCTTTAGATTCTTTGTATCTTGAAAGAAATTTAGACTTATGAGAATTAACTCCAAAAAGTTCTTTGATTGTTAAATATACATGTTTACTTTCGGGTAGTTCAAATCCTGATGATATACTTCCTTCATATATCATTATTTGAAAATGAATTGGATATAAAGAATAAGAAACTTTGTTCTGATTTAGATAGTTTAAATAGTTAGATAACATCGGCTCTGATAAAGCAATTCTTATTTTATAACCTTCTTCTAAATATTGGTTTAAACAAGATAAAGAATTAGTGTATGAACCACAAATATAAGAACAGTCACGAAGAGTTAATGAATCACTATCATTAGAAATTTTAATAAAATTATCAAAAGATGGTAATTGATTAAATATCCTTTCTCCTGGGATACTAGTACCTTGGGATATGGAATTGTTGAAAAATGAATCTTGTTTTTTGAGAATAGAATTACCATATGAAATCACTTCATTTTCATCATAAATAAATTTTGAATATCCATCTAAATAACTATATAAAGTACTAGGTTTAGTAAAGAAAGAGTAGAACCTTGATTCTCTTTCTCCTAGAGGAAATGAAACTATTTTTTCTTTCAAAGAATTAATAGTATCAACTATCATTTCTCTCTTATTAGATAACTGATTTAATTCTTCTTCAATTCTACTAATTCCTGTAACAATTTCTTCTTCATCAAGGAGTAATAAGCTTGATGGATGAATAGTGATTGAATCAATTTTTTTAGTCGATAATTCATCATCTAAATTGAAGTATCTTATATCGCTAACTTCATCTCCAAATATTTCAATTCTTATAGGTTCTAAGTAACTAGGATCGTATATGTCAATTATCTGACCACGACTTGCAAACTGGTTTGTTAACATGACATGATCTACTTCTTGATAACCACATTTATATAATTTAGATAAGACTTCTTTCTTATTGATTTCTTGGTGAAGTGAAAGAGTAAAAACTCTATCTAAATATTTTTCTTTAGAACAGATATTTAGAATTGAGGCTGAGATATGACTTACTAGAATTGATGGCTTAGATGAGAAAATAGAATTAATAGAAGCGAGTCTTTCAGATATCATTTCTTTAGATGAAATAATATTGTTAAGTCTAAATAAATCATCATTAGAATATAGATATACTTCTTCTTCAGGAAGGTAGTCTCTAATAGTCGTTACAAATTCTTGACTGTCATATAAACTTGGAAAAAGGAAAAACATCTTTTCTTTTTTTTGAGTAAAAGCAAGAGTAGCAAGGATTGCAAATAATCTTATTGAAGAAATATTTGTGTCTTCTTTTTTTAGTATATCTGAGTAAGCTTTAGATTCTTCTAAATATGAAAGAATAGATAACTTTCCATTATTATTTTTTTGCATGATCTCGTGTATTATATTTATTCATTGCTGAGTCAAAAGAATGATTAATTATATGTTCAACTGCATCGCAAGATTTTATTATTCCATCATGCCATAAGTTATATTCAATCTTATCTGTAGGCTTAGTTAACACATAATTAATTTTATTCATTTTTTCTCTTCCTATTCCAATTTTAATTCTCATGAATTCATCAGAGTTAAGATATTCAATAATATTCTTTATTCCATTATGACCTGCACTTGTCCCTTTTTTAGCAAGTTTAATTTTCCCAGGAAGGATATCCATATCATCATAAATTATAATGACGTCTTCTTTTTTAACTTTATAAAAGAGCATTACTGATTTTAAAGATTGCCCTGAAAGATTAACAAGTGTAGTTGGTTTGACTAAAATAATTTGCTCTTTATTTATTTCTATTTTACCTATATAAGAATTAAATTCTTTTTTATCTACACTAGTTTGATATCTTTTTGCTAGTTCATCAATGGCCATAAAACCTGAATTGTGTCTAGTATCGACATATTCTTCACCGATATTTCCAATACCAAGGACTATTTTCATTACTTTTTACCTTCTAAAAACTCAATTAAGAGATTTATTGCTCTAGATCGATGCGAAACACTTCCTTTTTCTTCAGGAGTTGATGAACCAAATGTCTTTCCAAGGTCATTAGAGAAAAAACAAGGGTCATAACCGAATTTGTCTATCGCATTATCATCATATTCTGGCATTAATCTTCCTTTTGTTTCACCAATAAAGACTTTTTCAATATTATTAGCTTTATCAATATAAGCTACTGCACAAAAGAAAGAACAAGACTTATCATCAGTATCTTTTAGCATTTCATTTAAAGCAATGCATTTTTCTTTATGTGATTTATCTTCCATAAATCTAGCCGAATATATTCCTGGAAATCCATTTAGTGCATTAATAGATAGCCCACTATCATCAGCAATAACTGGATAAGAAGTTTTTTCTGAAATGTCTCGAGCTTTAATTAAAGCATTATCTTTAAATGTCTTTCCAGTTTCTTCTTTATCAATTTTTAAATTCAAATCATCAAGAGAAATAATCTTATATCCATACTTAGATAAAAGGAAATTCATCTCTTTAACTTTGTGCTGATTTGAAGTTGCAAGAACAATAATCTTTTTTTCCATCTTTTATATTTTACAAGGTTTTGATAAATAGTTCATTCAATATTAAAAAAATATTCTATTAGCTAGTTGAAGAATTTTAATCAACATTACTTTTTTGATTTAATTTTTAAACAAAGAGTTTAAGTAAAAACAAAGCATCAAAAATAAAATTTGCAAAAACATTATGTACATTTTTTATTAAATCTAGATTCTAATTTAAGAGAAAAGCAAGAATAAAAAACAAAAAAAATAATGAATAAATAGTGAGTAAATATAATTATGATTTTTTAGGCATAATAATAAGAGTCTAAGAAGCAAAAATGCTTATTAAATAAGTATTGAAAAATTTCTATTTGAAATCCTACTTTATTTTTACTTCTTTAAGCTCTTCATCCATAATTGAATATAAGAAAGTTTTAATATCATCTACTTTAAATAATCTCTTAACTTCTTTAGCATAATAAGATAATTGATCAACATATTTTTCATCAGAAATATTTTTAAGTTTATAGTCTATTATTACTGCACTATTTCCTTTAATAATTAAACAGTCAATACTACCCTTTGATAAGTTATCTTCAGAATAGAATTCATATTCTTTATATACTTTAGAAGAAGATAAATCTTTAAAAAATTCTAGGGATAAAAACTTATCAATTTTATTCTTCATTTTCTTTAAATTTGGAGAGAGATTATTTATAAAAGAAGTATCTTTAGTTTTAAAGT